>JAISIC010000001.1 GCA_031262225.1 Ruminococcus sp.
TCCTGAACGATAAGGCGGAAACGACCGCCTACATCAATAAGTGATGCCACAATACCTTTTCCGGGTTTATTTTCAAAAACAAGCCTTGCAGGGTCTTCTCTGTCACCGATTCCAAGAGGGTGAATCTCAACCTTCGGCTTATTTTCGGCGATTATAGGGTCAACTTCGAGCATATGTGCTCCGAGGCAAATGCCCTTTTTCAGGTCATAGTTATAATCTTCCATAAACATGGAAACGCCGTCAGAGTAGCTCTTATTAGTCTTTCCCATACGTTTCATTACAGCAACAAGGGCAGCCGTTTTCCAATCACCCTCACCTGCATAGCCGTAACCATCAGCCATAAGGTTTTGGGTTGCGATGCCCGGGAGCTGTTTAAGTCCGTAAAGGTCTTGGAATGTATTTGAAAAAGCTGTGCAACCCTGCTCATCAAGCAGTTTCTTTATAGCTATCTCTTCAAGTGCCTGATAACGCAGAGTTTCTTTATCTTTATCCGTTGTAATAAGCGACAAATCATATCTGGATGCATACTCTTCGAGTTTTGCTTCAATCTTTGTTTCTGAGATATCTTCCATCGTTTCGACAAGTTTACCTACACCCCATGTGTTGACCTGCCAACCGAGTTTTATCTGTGCTTCAATTTTGTCGCCCTCTGTAACTGCAACTTCACGCATATTGTCGCCGAAACGCATTAGCTTAAGTGATTTTGAGAATGAAGCTCCGACCGCAACTCTCTGCCAATCGGCGATACGATCGGTAACGGCGTTGTCCTGCCAATGCCCTGCGATAACCTTTCGCGGTATTCTCATCCTTGCACCGATAAAACCATGTTCACGGTCGCCGTGAGCTGATTGGTGAAGATTCATATAGTCCATGTCGATTGCTTCATTCGGAATATCGGCATTAAACTGTGTATGAAACACCAGCCATGGTTTTTGGAGGAGCGAAAGTCCGTTAATCCACATTTTTGACGGTGAGAAGGTATGGCAGAATGTGATGATACCTGCACAATCTTCTGCACGATTTGCTTTTGATATAATTTCGTTGATTTCCGAATTGGATTTCATTACATCGTAAAACTCAACGGGGTAGGGAAGTACTTCTGACAGATGCTCTGCGATCTTTACCGCATCAATACCAACCTGTGCCAGACAATCGTCACCATAAAGCATATGACTGCCGACTACGAACCAGAAAACATAATTTTTCATAATACCTCTCAAAATTTCTCATGGATTATATGGAGCCCAGCAATGAATCTGCCGTAAAATTTGTCAAAATCTTTTATGCCGTCATCTGTAGGATTAATAATCGATTCATCAACAGATGCAAAAACCTTTGATGATAAGAATTTGTCCAAAGTCTGCTCGTCATTATGAATATATGCCGCAAGGAGTGCCGCGCCGTACGCACCGCCCTCACCGGCTGAAACACCAACTGCAATCGGAACACCGAAAGCGTTAGCGGCGGTCATAGCACCGAATCTGCCGGATTTGAAATATCCGCCGTGACCGTAGATTTTTGTCAGGTCAATACCCTCTTCAGCTAAAATATCCATCCCGATTTTAAGTGTGCAGAGTGATGAATATAAGACAGAGCGTGTGAAATTCGCAAGATTAAGGGTTGCCGTCGGTGATTTAATGAACATTTCAATACCGTCGGGAATTTCGGCGATTGGTTCCGCGGACAAAAACCCATATGACATGAGCCCATCGGTATTTCCCGAATACGCCGCTTTATAAAATATCTCGTATAGTTTGCCGATATCGGGCTTAACGCCGTAATCGTTCATGACATCCGCAAAAAGTTTAACCCAAGCATCAACTTCACCTGAGCAGTTGTTGCAATGAACCATTGCTACATCATCGCCTGCCGGAGTAGTTACCATATCTATTTCGGGATAGCTTTTTTGAAGTGGTTTTTTTAGAACTGCCATTGCGAATACAGAAGTCCCTGCAGAGATATTCCCGGTATTTACCGTAACAGAGTTTGTTGCGACCATCCCCGTTCCTGCATCGCCTTCAGGGGGAGCAAAAGGTATACAGGGCTGTAACTTGACGCTTTCATCAAGATACTTAACGCCTTCTTCTGTGAGTTTTCCCGCCGTAACTCCTGCCGGGAGTATTTTCGGGAAAATATCGTTAATCTTCTTATTAAAGCCGTGTTCACGGAGAAGTTTCTCGAAAATTTCCACACGTGATTCATCATATTTCCCGTTGATAATAGGGAACATACCCGAAGCATCGCCGACACCGAGCACCGTTTCACCGGTTAAAAGATAGTGAACATATCCGGCAAGTGTTGTAACAAAATCTATTTTTTGTATATATTCTTCACCGTCGATTACCGCTTGATAAAGATGTGCACATGACCAGCGCAACGGAATATTGAAAGATAAATTTTCTGATAAAATCGCCGCCGCTTTTTCGGTATTTACATTCCGCCATGTCCTAAACGGTGTCAGCAGGTTCATATCCTTATCAAAAGCTAAAAATCCGTGCATCATCGCAGAGATACAGATTGATTTTACCGACGAGAAATCTTCGCCGTATTTTTCCCGAACATCCTTTGAAAGCGATGCGTAAGTTCTTTTAAGTCCTGTACTGATATCGTCTTGAGTATAGGTGAAAAGCCCGTTTTCAAAACGGTTTTCCCATGTATGCGAAGCCGAAGCGACAGGGGTAAAATCTTCGTTAATAAGTATTGCCTTAATTCTTGTTGAGCCGAATTCAATTCCCAAAGAACATTTTTCAGTCATAGTTATCACCGTAAATTAATGTAAAAAGTGTTTGTTTAATTCCAAAATATTTGATTGCTTTTTTTACTTCGTCAAGCGAACGTTTACGTTTATTCTCACTAATGCTTGAAAGCTTACCTCGAATAAGCAGATTTTTCGGCGTCGATTCAAACCCGACAAATTCCATCAAATCTACCTTATAACCGTTTGCGGTGAGTATGCCTTCACGAATTGTATCTGTCAAGAGCGCCGAAAAACGTTCCTTTGTCAGCCCATGGGAGAGCATAAGCGGAAAAGTATTTACGTCTATCTGTGAGTTAATCTCTTTTTGACAGCAGGGGACAGAAAAAATATACTTTATGTGATGGGTTATCGCGTAAAAAAGCGCATAATCCGTTGCTGTGTCACAAGCATGGAGTGTTATCATAATATCAAAATTATCAAAGCTTCTGTTATTTGCATCGCTTATGTCGCCATGGAAAAATTCCAGATTTTCATAGCCGTATTTTTTTGCGGCGATGTTGCAGTTTTTGATAACGTCTTCTTTAAGATCAAGCCCTATCATCTGTATAGTACGGTTTTTGAGTTCTGTCAGGTAGTAATAAACCGCAAAGGTAAGATATGATTTTCCGCAGCCGAAATCGACTATGCGGATTGTTTTGTCGGGCGGAATTTCAGATATTTTATCATCGATTATTTCAATAAATCGATTGAGCTGACGGAATTTGTCCTGCATAGTTGCTTTTATTTTTCCGTCTGAAGTTTGAAGCCCCATATCGTAAAGAGGAGGTGCATATATGCCGTCTTTTATGATATAGTTTTTCTCTCTGTTATGTGAAAGATTATCAGTTTTCAAGATAGTATTTTTAGTGCGGCTGTAAAGAAGCTTCCCCTTTTTGCTGACACGGTATGAATGTTCAAAACCTTCATCCCAAACGACCAAATTACGAAAGTCACTTTCAAGCGATTTTTCTAAAAAAATATTTATGGTGTCAAGTTTTTGTAAATCGGTAAAAGACTTTTTATCGGTCAATTTTTCAAGTTTATATCCGTTATGTGTAAGTGTGCCGGAAATACGTTTGAATGTTGAAACGTTCGGACTGCTCAGCACGAAACGGGTTATATTTTTCAGTTCGGATATATTCATATTAAACACAAAACGCCGCCGTAAAAATTTTGTCGATTCCTACGGCGGCGGATGGGGTGAAAGAAATTTATTTGTTAGAGAAGAGTGCGAAGCAAGCGATCATTGCTTTTTTGTAATCGCCTGTGATTTCTAAAGTACGGTTGCTCATACCTACAGAAATTTCAAATTTTCCGTTTGCGAGAGCTATGAAGTTATCGGCAGAGATTTTGAAATCAGCCGCAGAATCTTCATAACGATAAGGCTGTACGTCAACCTTGCCGTCTTCTATCAGAATATAGAAGGTACCTTCAGCCGCACCGTGTAAAATAACATTCACGGGGATTTTGGATATTTTCGATGAAACTTTCATACCGCTTAGAGCATTCTTTGCGATAGCAACAACTGCGTTATAGTTCATAGTGTTTTTTGATGTACGTCCTTTTTTTGCAACTGCCTCAGCAGGTTTCGCAGAAGCCTTAGACGCAGTCTTTTTTGTTGCTGGTTTCTTAGCGGCAGGCTTCTTAGCGGCAGGCTTTTTAGCAGCGGTTTTTTTAGCAGCAGGTTTCTTAGTTGCTGTCTTCTTAGCTGCAGGCTTTTTTACTGCCGGTTTTTCAGCCGTTTTCGCAGCAGCCTTAGGAGCTGTAACTTTCTTTTCGGCAGTTTTCGCAGCAGTCTTAGGAGCCGCTTTTTTTGCAGTGGGCTTTTTAGAAGCGGGTTTTTTAGCAGTAGTTTTTTTAGCTGCAGGTTTCTTTACTGCAGATTTTTCTTCCTTAGGGACAGCGGCTTTCTTTTCAGCCGGTTTCGCAGCAGGCTTAGGTGCGGCAGGTTTCTTTTCAGCCTTAGGAGCGGCAGCTTTCTTTTCAGCCTTAGGAGCAGCAGCTTTCTTATCAGCCTTAGGCGCGGCAGGTTTCTTTTCAGCCTTAGGAGCAGCAGCTTTCTTTTCAGCCTTAGGCGTAGCAGATTTCTTAGCCGCGGGTTTCTTTGCTGCGGTTTTTTTCTTAGCAGCGGGTTTCTTGGCAGCAGGTTTCTTATCTGCCGGCTTTTGATCTGCCGGTTTCTTTTCTACCGGTTTCTCCTCCGGTTTGGGAGCAGTTTCGGGAGCTTTTGTTTCAACTGCTTCAGGTACAGCCTTTATTTCTACGGCTAAGGTTTCTGCAGGGACCGGGCTTGTCTGTTTTTTTGCCATATAATCCTCCGAATTAATTTCCTCGCCAATTTACATCGGCTTAATTTATATCTATTATTTGATACAAATGTAATATATATTTATATTATAATGCAGATAAATATTTTTGTCAATAGTTTATGGTAAAAAAATTTGAAAAAAGTGAAAAATACTTGTATTAAGCAGATATTTCAGCTTGTGTTAAGAGCTTAAATCTATCCGAAAGTACATTTTGTGCTTTTTCGTTATCATCAACGCGAAGAATAACCGATGCAAGACCGTCGCACTTTGATATAAATGCGTACATATATTCAACCGAAATATCAGCTGACGAGAGAATGTCCATAGCATCGGCGAGACCGCCGGGCTTGTCGGTAATCTGAACTGCGATAACATCGGTAAGCGAAACGAGACATTCGCCGTCTTTAAGCGCGGTATAAGCCTTATCAACGTCATTAACGATGAGTCTTAAGATACCGAAATCTTTTGTATCGGCAACGGATAACGCACGGATGTCAATTGCGCTCTGTCTGAGAATATCTGTGATTGCAGAGAGGCGACCTTTTTTGTTTTCCACGAAAACGGAGAGTTGTTTTATCAACATAATAAACCTCCAAATTTTTATTTTAATCAAGCAATTTACGCCTGTCGGTAACGTGAGCGGCTTTACCCTCAAAGCGTTTTAGTGTTTTAGGTTCGCACATTGTGATTTTTGCGCCGATACCGATAACCGATTCAACCGCAACTCTGATTGCATTTTCGATATCTTCCATGCTCTTGATTGTATCAGAGAACATAGCTTCCGAAACCTCAACTTCTATTTCAAGTGTGTCGTTATTATTTATACGATCAACATTGATGTGATAGAAGGGTTCTGAACCTGCAACCGAGAGCAGAGCAGTTTCAATCTGCGACGGGAATACATTTACGCCGCGAATGATAAGCATATCATCGGTACGTCCCTTGGGTTTGAGCATCTTTATAAGCGTACGTCCGCAGGAACATTTTTCGCGGGAGAGTACGGCAATATCGCGAGTACGATAACGAAGAAGCGGGAATGCTTCTTTTGAAATACAGGTAAATACAAGCTCACCCTGTTCTCCGAGAGGTAAAACTTTGCCTGTGTCGGGGTCGATTATTTCGGGGATGAAGTGATCTTCACAGATATGCATACCGGTTTGCTCTTCACACTCAAAGGACACGCCCGGTCCGATAATTTCGGTTAAACCGTAGATATCGTAAGCCTTAAGCCCGAGCATCTCTTCAAGAGTAACTCTCATTTCCTGTGTCCAAGGTTCAGCACCGAAAAGACCGGCTTTAAGTTTGATTTGATCCTTTGTTATGCCCATATCACGCATTGTTTCGGCGATAAACATTGCATATGACGGAGTCCAGCATATAAGCGTACTGCCGAAGTCCTTGAATATGTTTATCTGACGTGCGGTATTGCCGGTGGACACAGGGATAACTGTCATACCGAGTTTTTCGGCACCTCCGTGAACACCGAGTCCGCCTGTGAAAAGACCGTAACCGTATGAAACGTGCATGAAGTCAGCTTTTGTTCCGCCTGCCGCAACAAGTGCTCTTGCCGCACAGTCGTTCCATATTTCAAGGTCGTTACGTGTGTAACCGACGACAATCTGCTTGCCGGTAGTACCCGAAGAAGCATGAAGACGAACAACATCCTCAAGAGGAACAGCAAAAAGCCCGTACGGATAGGTGTCGCGAAGGTCTTGTTTCATCACAAACGGCAGTTTGTGAAGATCTGCTACAGACTTTATGTCGTCGGGAGTAACGCCTTGCTCTATCATTCTGTCGCGATAAAAGGGTACATTTTCATAAACTCTGCGAACAGTTTGAGAAAGTCTGAAGCTTTGAAGAGATTCCATTTCATAGAGTGTGGCGCATTCCATCGCCTTGTCATAGTAGTTTCCCATTCTTTTTTCCCCTTATATATTTTTACCCAAATCAAATGCTTTTTTATTCAAATCAATAAACTTCGCAGGAACACACTCTTCGATTGCTTTCATCCATGCTTCAATCGGAGCATCCATCACCTTTGACAATACACCCATCAAAACAACGTTTGAAGCTTTCGCCGAACCTGCCTGTAAGGCTGATTCAAGCGCATCTACCGCGGTTATATCTATACCTAAAGCTTTGATTTTTTCTATAATTTCTTCCGGATAGAAGGCATTTCCCGTTATGACGGGCATAGGGTCAATCTTTTGGGTGGATACTATCATCTTTCCGCCCTTTTTAAGATACGAAACATATCTTGCCGCTTCAAGCTGTTCAAATGCGATTATTATATCAGCTTCGCCGCGATTTATAACGGGAGAGGTTACCTTTTCGCCGTATTTGACATATGTTACAACGGAACCGCCGCGTTGACTCATTCCGTGAACCTCCGAAACCTTAACATCAACACCCTTGTTTTGGAGTACATTAGCGATGAGCCTTGAAGCAAGGAGTGTACCCTGACCGCCGACACCGACTATCATAATTGACTTTATCATCAGTTTACACCTCCGTTTTTTATACAGCCGAATCTGCAAACTTCCGAGCATATTCCGCAACCTACACATTGAGTGCGATCTATTTCTGCTTTACCGCCTTTATTTGAAATCGCAGGACATCCGAGTTTAAGACACATCTTACACCCATTACAGACAACAATTTCAAGTGCCGGGATATGTTTTACATATTGAAGAAGAGCACAGGGACGTCTTGATATGATAACCGAAGATTCGGGCGCGGCAAGCTCTTCAACTATTGCCGCTTCTGTTTCTGCAAGATTGTAGGGGTCAACAACTCGAACACGCTTTATTCCTATCGCTTTAACAAGAGCTTCTATATTAACCGCTGCTGTTACATCACCCTTGAGGTTAATGCCGGTAGAAGGATTTTGTTGATGCCCTGTCATGCCTGTGATGGAGTTATCAAGAACAATTACGGTTGAGTTTGTTTGATTATAAGCAATGTTAACAAGCCCTGTGATTCCGCTGTGCATGAAGGTTGAGTCGCCGATTACGGCTACCGTTTTTGATGCACCGTCAGGGTCGGCAAGATTCATACCGTGAAGCCCCGAAACGGACGCACCCATACAGAGGGTAGTATCAACAGAGGACAGAGGAGCAGAAGCACCGAGAGTATAGCAACCGATGTCGCCGGAAACACGTACTTTGTTCTTTGAAAGTGCGTAGAATACGCCGCGGTGAGGACATCCTGCACACATTACCGGAGGACGTACGGGAACAGATTCCGAAAATTCATCAAAGGGAAGCTTTTCACCTAAAATCTTATCTGCGATAATCTCCTGCGAAAGTTCACCGAGATAGCCGAATAATGCTTTACCGGTCACATTAATTCCGAGGTTTATGCAATGCGATTCTATTATTCCGTCAAGCTCTTCTATTACATATATTTTCTCATATTTCTTTGCGAAATTTTCGATAAGCTTTACAGGCAAAGGATTTGCAAAGCCGAGTTTCAGGTATGATACATTGTCGCCCAAAGCTTGTGCCGCATAAGTATAAGCCGCACCGGCAGTTATAACGCCGATCTTGGTATTATTATCAATAGTTTGATTTAGAGGTGAAGTTTCGGCATATGCGCGCAGCTTTTCTGTTCGCTCTTCGACAAAAACGTGTCTGTTCTTTGCATTTGCAGGCATCATAACGTATTTTGCCGGGTTCTTTACATATGGCTTATTCGATATTTCATCACGATCCGACAACAGACAAAGCGATTGAGAATGTGAAACACGGGTTGAAAGTCTGATGATAACAGGGGTATCAAACTCTTCAGATATTTCGTAAGCCTTTTTTGTAAAAAAGAGACATTCCTCCGAATCAGAGGGTTCAAGCATTGGAACTTTTGCCGCAATTGCGTGATGACGGGAATCCTGCTCATTTTGTGACGAGTGCATACCGGGGTCGTCGGCAACGGCAAGGACACAGCCTCCGTTTACGCCGGTGTAAGCTGCGGTGTAAAGCGGATCAGCCGCGACATTCAGCCCCACGTGTTTCATTCCGAAAAAGCTTCTTGCGCCTGCAAACGATGCACCGAATGCAACCTCCGCTGCAACTTTTTCATTAGGTGCCCATTCTGCCTTGATTTCGTCGTAATTCGCGACAAACTCCGTGATTTCGGTTGAGGGCGTTCCCGGATAGCTTGAAACTACCGTAACTCCGGCTTCGTACAACCCTCTGGCAACAGCCTCGTTACCGAGCATTAATTTTTTCATCATTTCACCTTTTTCTTTGTAAACGGTTAAACCCGTATATAATCGAATCTGTAAGGATTTCTAATTCTTCATCTGTCGTTTCATTTGAAATCGACACTCTTATTGCCTCGTCTGCATCTTTATCGGTTATTCCGAATGCTTTGAGAACATGAGAGCCCTTTCCTTTTGAACAAGCGCTTCCGCTTGATACATATATTCCGACACTTTCAAGGAAATGCAGCATAACTTCGGACGGAACCCCGTCAACGCTGAAATTAAGTATAAAGGGTGATGAATCGGGAGGGGAGTTTATTGTAATGAAAGGGAGTGACGATAAACGCACGCGAAGTCCGCTCATCTTAGCCGCCGCTGCCTCATACATCCTGTCTATATCGAGAATGTGAGCTTTTACAGCCGCACCGAACGCCGCGATAGCCGGGACTGCTTCTGTACCCGAACGAAAACCGCGTTCCTGTCCGCCTCCGCGAAGCAGGGGCGGGATTGTCAATCCTTTTTTTATATAAAGAGCGCCCGCGCCCTTGATACCATGGATTTTATGTGCCGAAATTGTTACAGAGTCCGCGCCGATATCAAGCGGCTTCAGAGGAATCTTCATAAACGCCTGAACAGCATCGGTATGTGTTATACATTCGGGATTTTTCCGCTTCACATTCGCAAAGATTTCTTTAATCGGAAAATTCGTACCTGTTTCGTTATTTACACTCATTACAGAGCATAAAAATGTATTATCGTCAATAGCTTCTGTAAATGTCTGTCCGTTATTTTCGGGATTTATGCGGATAACCTCTGCACCCAGACTCTCAATATACTTTATCGGCTCTTCTATCGACGGATGTTCAACAGAGGAGATAACAACTCTTCTTTTTCGCTTGTGAAACTTATTCCATGCTCCGATAACAAGCGTGTTATTTGCTTCGGTAGCGCATGATGTGAAGAAAACCGTTTCGGGATTAACCGACAAAGCTTTGGAAACTGCTTTTCTTGCAGCATTTATCTCTTCTTCTGCCTCAAGCCCGGGTTTATGAAGCGATGATGGATTACCGTATACGGATTCCATACAGCGAAGCGCCGACTCTATCGCTTCTTTGCAGGGTTTTGCGGTAGAAGCGTTATCAAGATAGATTGCCATTGAAACCCGTACTTTCAATTCTGTTGTATTTTTTCCAATTGGAGCGTACCTTACGGTACTTCCATTTATCGCGAATCTTCGGATAAAAATCGTTCCAGAAGAAGATAACAATATTCACAAGCGAAAGTGCGATTGAAAGCTTAATTGAGAGATCGGATATTATGAAAAGAATTGCAAGTCCGATTAGGTCGATAATCGCAAGATATTTAATCTTAACGGGTAAAATGAAAAACAGGAGAAGCGTATAGTTCGGAAAAATGGCGGCAAAAGCAATAAAGAGAGACATATTGAGGAATGTTATATCGGCGTATCCCGCGATAAATCCGCCAGCAATCGCTAAAATCACACCTAAGAAATAGTATACATTAAAGTAGAACCCGCCCCAAGTCTGTTCAAGCGATCTTCCGATATTATAGTATAGAATCATAAAGAAAACCATTAGGATGGGGTTGTTATTGGGCGGCACCAAAATAAATGAAACCACGCGCCAAACCTCTCCCGAAAATATCCTTGCACGGTCGAAGGTCAAAAACTGAACTATACCGCCTTGCTCTGTCGGGAAAAGAAAGTTAAAGGCAAAAACAGCTGTTTGTCCGATAATTATATATAGTATAAGATTTGAAATATAGTATCTTCCGTATTTATATGAAAGTCTACTCAGCCATTTTGTCAAAAATAACCCTCCCGAAAATTTTAACATATAAATATAGTATACTACATCAGTAAAAAAAATGCAATAGTTTTTTATAAAAATTTTCTTATTGAACATATTAAGGAATGTTTTTTCATAGGATTACTTAGCAAAGTAGTCTAAAGCAGAAGCATTTCTGCTCAAGGGAGGATTTTACATTGGATTTGAAGCTCAACAGAGAAGAGATAGTATCTTCGGAGGTTATCTTCTCGGAAACACAGGAGCAGGCTGTCGAACTTGACTATGTTCTGCCCGATTATTATCCGGAGATTTTTAAAATCATTAAGTGTATTGCGAAGCCGGTTATAATCTCATACAGCATTTCAGGTTCAAAACTGACCTATGAAATGTCTGTTTGTATTAAGGTTCTTTATTGCTCCGATGCAAACAAGTGCACACAGGTTATCGACCAAAAGCTTTCCTACACAAAATCGGCGGAGCTCGGAAAGGTACCTGAAAACCCGAAGGTTTCCATCGAAGCGAAGACAGATTACATAAACTGCAGAGCGGTAAACCAACGTCGCATTGACGTTCGCGGTGCCGTGAGCATCAAAATAAAGGTATGTGATCTTGTTAAGCAAACTGCGGTGTGTGATGCGTTCGGCAGTAATATTCAACTGAAGAAAACGCCGATTACATATCCTGTGAATAGGCTTTATACAACAAAACGAATTTCGGTTTCCGATAACTGTGAACTCGGTGCAAAACCGCCTATTGTCAATATTCTGCGTGCTGATGCCGTTGCTTCCGAGCCGGACAAGAAGGTTATTGCAAATAAGCTTGTTGCCAAGGGCGATGCAAACGTAAATATGCTTTACACCTGCCAGAAGGATGGTGTTGACAGCGTTGATAACGTACAGTTTACCATGCCCTATTCACAGATCATCGACCTTGACGGAATTGATGACAGATATGATGTCAGCGTTGATGCTGAGGTGCTTTCCACCGACATTTCGCCCACCACCGACTCGGAAGGGAACGCCAACTCCGCAGAAGTCAGCCTTGCTCTGATTCTCACCGTTTCAGCATTTAGAATTGCAACCGTTGATGTTGTCACTGATGAGTATTCAACTTCTTTCCAAACAGCTGATCAAAAGAATGACATAAAGGTTGAACTGCTTCCTCAGAATATCAACTCAACCGCTCTTATTAAATCAACTCTTGAGTATTCGGAAGAAAACCTTGAAAATGTCTTCGACGTATGGACAAATCTTTCAAACAACAATGTCAAAATAGATTTTGAAAACAGCAGAATCACAGTCACAGGCGATCTTATATTCACAGCACTTGCCAAAACCTCTGATGGTATCACAGTTGTAATCGAAAAGGATGAACCGTTTGAAGCATATGTGCCGGTTGAAAGCCTGACTGAATATGCTACCGCCGACATTAAGGTGCTTCCCATATCCTGTTCTTATAACCTTGCTTCCGGCAACACCATTGATGCAAAGGCAGAAATAAGGATTGCGGGAACCCTCAATAACGCAGAGATTGTGCCTGTTGTCACCGACATAACGGTTGATGAAGAAAATCTGCGTGACAAGGGCGGCGACTATGCTCTCAAACTTTATTTTTCCGATGAAGGCGAAGACCTCTGGGAGATAGCCAAGAGATACGGCACCTCTCTTGAGGCGATAATAGGCGAAAACGACCTTGACCTTAACAATATCCCGAGCGGTATGCTGCTTATTCCTATTTTATAGCAAATACGGAGGAAAAACTGATGAAAAACGATCTTTACAGCGATATTGCGGCACGCTCGGGCGGCGATATATATATAGGTGTCGTCGGTCCTGTGCGAACCGGGAAGTCTACATTCATTCAAAAGTTCATGGAGAATCTCG
This sequence comes from Ruminococcus sp., assembly GCA_031262225.1. Taxonomy (GTDB): domain Bacteria; phylum Bacillota; class Clostridia; order Oscillospirales; family Ruminococcaceae; genus JAISGY01. The sequence continues at coordinate 12,939 of JAISIC010000001.1, forward strand.
TTATCCCGAATATCTCTAATGAATATCAAAAAGAACGTGCAACAGACGAACTCCCGCAATCTGCGGCGGGAAAAACAATTATGACAACCGAGCCGAAGTTTATTCCTGAACAGGCGGCGGAAGTTAATCTGGGCGAAAAGGCAAGGGCTAACGTTCGTCTTATCGATTGTGTCGGATATATCGTTCCGTCGGCAATCGGATATGTTGAAAATGAGATGCCCAGAATGGTTAAGACACCTTGGTATGAAGAAGAGATTCCCTTTGCTATGGCAGCGGAGCTCGGCACACAAAAGGTTATCAACGACCATTCCACAATCGGGCTTGTAGTCACATCCGACGGTTCCATTTCAGATATTCCCAAAGAGGAGTACGAAGCAGCTACAGACAGGGTTGTTAGCGAGCTTGAGGCGATAGGGAAGCCCTATATCGTGCTCTATAACACCGTTGATCCCACATCGGAAGCAGTAAGCGAAAATGCCGCCACACTGTCTTCAAGATATGCATCGCCTGTTATACCGGTAAACTGTCTTGACCTTAACGAGACAGACATTAACAATATCTTAGAGCAGGTGCTCTACAGCTTCCCTGTGAAGGAAATCAATATCAGTATGCCTAAGTGGGTAACAGGGCTTGCTAAGGGGCATTGGCTGAAATCAAATATCTTCGAGACTATCAGAAATGCTGCATCGGAACTTTCAAAGGTTCGCGATATCGGTGCACTTGCCGAGAATATCGACGGCAATGAATATGTGAACTCCGCATCTGTTTCGGATATCGACCTTGGCAAGGGTAGTGCTACAGTCGGAATTGACCTTAAAAACAACCTGTTCTATAAGGTTTTAGGCGAAGAAACAGGTATTGAAAACCTATCCGAAAGCGACCTTATGCCGCTTCTTAAGGATCTGACTGCTGTCAAGAAAAAGTTTCAGAAAATTCAAAATGCACTTGAAGAGGTTGAAGCAACCGGGTATGGCATTGTTATGCCCACCCTTGAAGAGTTGCAGCTTGAAGAACCCGAGATTGTCAAGCAGGGCGGCAAATACGGTATTCGCCTTCGTGCCTCCGCTCCGTCTATTCACCTCATGAAAGCGGATATCGAAACAGAAGTAAGCCCGATAGTCGGTTCTGAAAAACAATCGGAAGAGCTTGTTATGTATCTGCTTCGCGAGTTTGAAGAAAGCCCGCAGAAGATTTGGCAGTCTAATATCTTCGGAAAGTCACTCCATGAGCTTGTTAACGAAGGGCTTCAAAATAAGCTTCATAAAATGCCTACCGAAGCACGAATGAAGATTCAAGAAACCCTTGAACGTATTATCAACGAAGGATGCGGCGGTCTAATCTGCTTTATTCTGTAAAAACTCCTCCTCTGTAATGCAAACGCCGTCAGTATTAGGTTCTGACGGCGTTTGTATCTTTTATTTGATGTTAATTTATAACTTTTACAGAAAACTTTTTAACAGTTTCGGTGTGGGTGATATTCACTTCACCGTTTTTTATTGTTGCCGTCAAGGTAAATACCTTTTCACCCGAAAGATCGTATATATCGGATGTTAAGGTATTTTCATCTTCGGGTTGATATATTACAAATTCCGTGCCGTCAAGATAGTCATATTCAAAATCGCCGTTAAAGCTTCCAAATGGTATTATCGAGTTTGGCCCTGCAAGCAGGGGAAGACCGAAATAGTCATAGTTTTTATTATAGTATCTGCCGCCTGAAAGTGTTTCGCCTGAAATAATGTCCGTCCAGATTCCGCAGTCGGGGAGATAGAATTCTGCGTTGCCTTCTTCATTAAATATCGGTGCGACAAGCAGATTATCGCCGAACATATACTGTGTGTCAATGTGGCGGCAGACGGGGTCGGTGAAATCAAGCATCAAAGCTCTCATCATCGGTATACCGGTTTTTGATGTTTTCACCGCCTGTGCCCAGATATAGGGCATCAGCTTGCCTTTGAGGTTGGTGAAAAAACGCAGAACGTCAACCGCTTCTTCATCAAAGAGCCACGGAACTCTATAGGATGAATTGCCGTGAAGCCTTGAATGGGTGGAGAGAAGCCCGAAAGCCGACCATCGCTTGTATATATCGGGGGTTGCTGTCGCTTCAAAGCCGCTTATGTCGTGGGAATAGAAGCCGAAACCCGAAGCACAGAGGGATAGCCCGCCGCGAAGGGTTTCAGCCATTGACGAATACTCCGCAGAACAATCGCCGCCCCAATGAACGGGGAACTTTTGTCCGCCAACCGTCGCCGAACGTGCAAAAAGACAGGCTTGCCCCTCGCCGTAAAAGTCAACAAGCAGGTCATATACACACTTGTTATATAGATATGTATAATAGTTATGCATGGAAATGGGGTCTGCATTGTTATAGTAGCCAACATCTGTGGGAATACGTTCGCCAAAGTCGGTTTTGAAACTGTCTACCCCCATTTCACAGAGTACTCGAAGCTTTGAAGCGAACCAGTCGGAAGCGGCAGGGTTGGTGAAATCAACTATCCCCATACCGGGCTGCCACATATCGCATTGGAATATGCTGCCGTCAAGATTTTTGATAAGATAACCGTTCTTTACAGCTTCATCAAAAAGAGCACTCTTTTGGGCTATATAGGGGTTAATCCAAACACAGATTTTCAAGCCTTTTGCTTTCAATCTTGAAAGCATAGCAGCAGGTTCGGGGAACTGACGCCTATCAAAATCAAAGTTACACCATTCAAACTCCTTCATCCAGAAGCAGTCAAAATGGAAGACCGAAAGCGGAATATTCCGCTGTGCCATGCCGTCAATGAAGCTTGTCACTGTCTCTTCGTCATATTTTGTGACAAAGGAAGTTGTCAGCCATAACCCGAAACTATAAGCCGGGGGGAGAGCGGGTTTACCGGTTAATGTGGTGTAATTTTCGAGTACACAGTGGAGTGCAGGTTTATCGGTTTCATCACCGCCGATGAAAAAATACTCAAGTTTTTCGCCCGGTATGGTGAAAGATACCTTTGAAACTGTATCAGAAGCGACTTCAAATGAAACATTATCAGAAGAATTAACAAATACCCCATATCCTTTTGAAGATATATAAAAGGGGATAGATTTATATGATTGCTCCGAACAGGTTCCGCCATCGGCATTCCAAATTTCAATCGATTGTCCGTTTTTGGTGAAAGGCGTGAACTTTTCGCCGAATCCGACAATCTGCTCGCCAACCGATAAATTCAATTGATCACGCATATATGTACATGAATTTATGGCAGGGTAACTCCAGAAACGCTCATTCGCCTTAACTGTATTTTCTGCGTTTTTAAGGTTTTTATCTTCAACGATATAAGAAAGCGAACGCCAGCCGCTCGAAGCCAGAAGCTTTCCGTTGCGTGAAAAGGATGTTTTCCAGTCGGTTTTGCTTATTGAAAAAACCGTCGAGCCGGAAATTATCTTATAGCAGTCTTCATCTTCGATTATTTCGGGCGAAAAGCCTGTATCTTCATTAAGCTCAAATTTAGGCTTATTATCAAGTCCGCCCTTAAAGTGAACTGCTGAAACTTTGAATACGTCCCTCATTGTCGATGTATATGTAACTTCAAGAATCGGTCCGCCCAAGGTCATACCTCGGTTATATATCTTTTGACAAACTGCAGTCACCTTCAAGCCGTTTTCTATACGAGTTATTTCATATGCATCAACAGCGTAATTAACTTCAAAACCGCTCTTTGAAAGCCAAAAACCATCAGAAAATTTCATAACAGACCTCTTATGTAATCGTTTACATATATTTTAGTACATATTTTATAAATAATCAAGTCTGTTTATGTAAATTTACAAATTTTTAATAAATTATCAAGTTTAATGTGTTATAATTAATTATATTTGATTATAAAGGTTATTGAATTAAATGGCAAATGATAAATTCTTAAAGCTATTAAACAGAATTAAAACAGATAAACAACGCGGTATAAAGGCAACAGAAGCGGTGCTGAAATCAAAAAATGATTTTTCAGATATTGAAAATACCGTACTTTATGCTGAGCTTATCTCTGTTTATTCGCTCGCAAAAAATTACGCTCGAGTTATAAATCTTTATGAACAGTACGGGAAGATGAAAATAACCGGCGAATTTTCAAATAGCATTGATATTTTTTGCAGTGTCGGAATTGCTTATGCCAAAAACAAGGATTTTAAAAGAGCAAATGTACTTCTTGAAAAATATCTAACTTTACTTGCACTCTATAAAGATAATAAATACAGTTTTTCGGATGAAGCTTTCCGTAAACCGATATTTACAGGCGACAATGAGATTGCGGCACTCCGGATTCTTATCGTTGTTTACTCGGAAATGGGTCGTAGTGATGATGCATTAAGGACATATTTCCAACTTAAGCGTATCATAAAACCCGAATGGGATGAAACGATGCTGACAATCGGAATGATTGTTAAAAACGAAAGCAAGGTTTTGGAAAAGTGCCTGAAAGCTCTTTCAAACCTTCGCAAAAACGTAAAATGTGAGCTTATCATTGTTGATACCGGATCGGATGATAACACGGTTGAAATAGCGAAAAAATATGCCGATGAAGTACGTTTTTTTGCATGGAACGGCGATTTTTCAGCTGCCAGAAACGAATCTTTGCGTGATGCAAAGGGCGATTGGTTTATGTATCTTGATGCTGATGAAATCTTTGAAAATACCGATGACATAGAAAAGTTTTTCAATTCTGCAGAGCATATTAAGTATAATTTCGGAAGTTATGTAATAAGAAACTATTTTGCAGATGAATCATATTCAGAATTTCCCGCACCAAGAATGACACGTTTGTTTGAAGAAACGGCTTTTTCGGGCACAATACATGAAGCACTTAATATGTATCCTCCGGCTTTTTATTTTAAGTCATTTGCACATCATCACGGTTATGCAGGGACTAATCTTCAAAAAAAGAACTCACGAAACATCACAAATCTTTTGCACGAATACGCAAAAAACCCGAGTGATGTCAGGGTAATATTCCATCTTGCCGAAGCTTACATTGCTGTCGAACTCAATGCCGGACTACATTATATCTTGATGGGTTTTGATCTTGTCAAGGATAAGGAACAGAGTGTATATAATGCCGTTTATCGTGCCGAGATTTGTTATCTTTATCAGCGTTTGTATATGATCGAAAAGGCTTATGAATTTGCTAAAGAATGCTCAGTTGTATATGAAAAGAACAAGCTTGAATTTTGCGTTTTAGCGGATATTTATGCAATTTACGGACTTGTCGCCGCTAAACTTAAACACTACGAAGAAGCAATTAAGGCTTTTGAACGGTACTGTTATTTTTATGAAGCAATAAAAAGCGAAAAACTCTCTACCATTGATTTAATGATTCATCCTCCAATCTATGTCCAATCAGCTTCAAGACAGTTGGTTATGAATGTATTCTGTTTTTCATACACAAAGATCGGCGATTATGTGAACGCGAAAATAATTGCCGATTCAATGGATAAACCGGAAAAAAGATTCGGAAAGCTGAATTTTGATTATGTTTCATTCAGATTGAAGATTATGCGGAATCTTTCTGACTACAGCGGACTTTCAAAATTAGTCAAAAATATTCTGACATCTGATGTGGGGGAAGATATACGCTATCATCTCTATAAATCGCTGACAGTTGAAGTATCGCTGGTCAGAGAATCAGGTACAGACTGTGGTCCGCTTATCAGCATGATAAAAGATATTATTGAAACTTCCGAAAAGGGTAGCTTCCCGCGTGGCTTTGTCGATCTCTTTAACTGTCTTGACCTCTTTATAAACGAGGGTACAGAAAACATTACACGTGTTTCAAAGGTTTTGGAAAGCGTTGAAAAAATGACTGTATTGAATGCAGATATAATCCCGCTTTTGATGACAGAGGATTTCAATATTGATATTATGAGCGACAGATTAACCTATGATTTTATTGAAAATGCCGCTGTGGGTATCATCATATTTGAAGATGATCTTCTTTCTGTCGTTTCAAAGTACAGCAAGAAAATTGATGTAAGTCTGCTTTCTGCGCGCGGGCAATTGCTCCTTTTAAACATATGCGGTTATCTTCTCAAATCATATAATGAAAATTCAAAATATTCACCCGATGATATTACAAATCTGTATGTCGCACTTACTGCAAACTATCTTGAAACTGTATATAAATCGGAGATAATAAGTGAAGAAAATGTGGAACATATGTCCAAATCTGTACAGATAGGTTTTTATCTGTTCTTGGCGGCAATAGGGCTTTCCGACGGCGAACGCCTTGCTCATGCAAAAAACCTGCGAAAACTTATCGCTGTTGAACCTTTGCTTAAAGAATATGTTTCGTATGAAATTAAAAAAGCTGTCTGAAGAATAAAATGAGGACTTTGTATGGATATTTTTAAGATATTCGAGCAGCTTAAAAAAACTGACGGAAAAGCCGCTCCGGGTAAGCTTAGCTTTATTGTTGCAGGACTTGGCAACCCCGGAACGGAATACATTAACACGCGTCATAACGCAGGGTTTACCGCAGCGGACAAGCTTGTTTTGTCGGCAGGCGGGAGCTTTGACAAGCTTCGGTTTAGGGCAAATACCGCTGACATAACGATTGAAGGAATAAGGGTTCTTGTAATGAAACCTGTTACCTTCATGAACAACAGCGGCGAATCTGTTACCGAAGCTATGAACTACTATAAAATTAAACCGGAACAGGTGCTTATAATCTGTGATGATATTTACCTTGAACCGGGGGATATACGCATCAGGCGGAAGGGAAGCCACGGCGGGCATAACGGACTAAAATCTATCTTTGAACAAACAGGCAATGAGAATTTCCCTCGTATAAAGATCGGTATCGGAAAAAAGCCCGAAAAATATGACCTTGTAAACTGGGTTTTAAGCAAATTTACGGATTCCGAGAAAACAGCCATGGAGAAGGCTTACGAAAATTCTGTTGATGCTGTAAAACTTATCATCGGCGGCAGTATCGACAAAGCCATGAATAAATATAGTAAATAGGAGCTAACCTTGATTTTTTCTGCAATAAAAAGAGACATTAAAGCGATAGTTTTCGACATGGACGGGACTTTGATAGACAGCACTCAGACTTGGATAGATGCCGATATTGAGTTTGGATATCAGAATGGTTTTGTATATACCGAAGAGATGCTTATCGCCACAAAGACGCTCAAATTTATGAAAGCCTGTGAATATCTTTCGCAATTTTGCGACTACACGCCGGAAGAGACAGCAAAGAGATATTATGAGATTTTAGAATCAAAATACGGTGATTGCCCTGTTACAAAGGGTGCAGAAAGGTTATTGAAGCTTTGTACCGCAAGCGGAGTGAAGATGTGTATTCTAACTGCCGGGATTAAACCGCTTGCCGATAAAGTACTTGTAAAAAACAATCTTGACAAATTTTTTGAGTTTGTTGCAACTGCCGACAGCATTGACTATGATAAGCGTGATCCTGAAGCTTTCCTTGCCTGTGCAGACAAAATGGGCTTTGATATATCTGAAGTTTTGGTGTTTGAGGACAGCTTCCATGCGGCAGCAGCTGCAAAAAAAGCAGGTGCAGCTGTAATCGGAATGATAAACAGCGGCAACTACTTTGAGCATGATAAACTCCGTGAAACCTGCGATTTGACGATACCCGACTTCTCTGCGATAGTTGCTTAACTATTCAAGAAGGTATCCGCGAATCTTGCCCAAGACCCGTTTCTCATTGCGTGAAACTTGAACTTGGTTTGTTGAAAGAACATTTGCGGTTTGAGCTTGGGTTAAACCTTTAAAAAATCGAAGTGAAATGAGCTTTCTTTCGTCTTCGGTTAAGTACTTAAGCACCTGACGGAGAGAGAGTATATCAACCATATCACGTTCATGAGAAGGCACGGGGATATCGCGCATCTCCTCTTCATCTTCTCCGGAATAGGTGAGCGACAAGAGCGGCTTTGAAGAGGATATCGCTTCAATTACATCATCAAGCGGTGCCCCCGAAAGTTCGGAAAGCTCCGACACAGTCGGTTCGTGACCGTGTTTATGTGCATATGATTCACGAATTGATGAAAGCTTAAGTGACAGTTCTTTTATACTCCTGCTTATCTTCACCGCACCGTCGTCACGAAAAAGCCTTTTAATCTCTCCTAAGATTACCGGCACTGCATAGGTTGAAAACTTATTTCCGAGAGTTTCATCAAATCCGCTCACAGCCTTTAAAAGACCGATACAACCGACCGAATAAAGGTCGTCATAATCAAAACCTTTACCCACAAAACGTGCGACACACATTCGCACAAGCCCCAGATTCTCTTCTGTGAACCTATCTTTATCGATTTTTGTCAACAGCATATCTTTTTTATCAGGGTGACGGTCGTGCCCTTTCCGGGTGCACTCTTCACGGTCAGCCTGTCAGAAAAACTTTCCATAACCGCAAAACCAAGCCCCGCTCTTTCCTCTTCGGGGTGTGAAGTATAAAGCGGTTCCATCGCACGCTTGACATCTTCAATCCCGCAACCCCTGTCGGTTATGCGAATATGTACCCTCCCGGATGCGGAAGCCTTTGCCGAAACGGTTATAAGCCCGGTCGTCCCTCGATACGCATGGACGATACAGTTTGTCACCGCTTCGGATACAGCAGTTTTTATCTCTGCTATAACAGACACGGTGGGGTTGAGATCTGTTAAGAATGCACTTATCGCAACCCTTGCAAGCCTTTCATTTTCAGGATTTGACGGAAATATCAACTTCATTTCATTTATAGTTTTCATTCTGTTCTCCGTAGTTTTAAACTAATTCTGCAAGTTTTTCTATACCTGCAATCTTCATAACCTTCTTAATAGTACCCGAAGCACCTGCTACAACAAGCCTGCCGCCTATTGGCGATAGCTTTTTGAATCTTCCCATAATAAGCCCTATGCCGGATGAATCCATGAACTCGACCTTTGAAAAATCAAGTACAAGTGTTTTCGGCTTATGCCTTTCAATCGCAAAATCTATATCATACCTTATCGCGGCGGCGTTTTTATGGTCTATGTCTCCTGACAAAAATGCTTCAATTATCCCGTCACCGACTTCAACTATTACCGGTTCAACTACTACAGACACGTTTTTTACCTCTCTGTTTTAATAAAATAATTATAAACGCTAATATATGTAAAATAATGTCATTATTAGTAGGCGATAACAAAATATTTATTTTAACAAATTTAATATATTTTGTTTATAATTTTATGGTAAAATAATCATACTTAGGTAAAGAGGCTTTATAATGAATAATGTATATTTCGTAGGCAGCAATAAATTATATCCGATTAAACTGCAACCGGTCTTCAAAGATTATATCTGGGGCGGCAGCAGGCTTTGTGATATCTTTCATAAAAAAAGCGACCTTTCGCATATCGCCGAAAGCTGGGAACTGTCAACACAGGCAGAAAGCTGTTGTAAAGTTTCAAACGGTGTTCATGCCGGCAAGCTTTTAAGTGATATTTTTAATATCGACAGGGAACGTATTCTCGGGAAAAACTGCAATAGATTTAAGGATTTCCCCGTACTTATAAAATTTATTGATGCAGGAGAAAATCTATCGTTACAGGTGCATCCCGATGATACTTATGCAAAGTTTAACTTCGGCTCATACGGAAAATCCGAGATGTGGTATGTCTGCGATGCTCTGCCCGGTGCAAAGATAATATTGGGATTCAAACGGGTTATAACTAAAAATGAGTTTATAAAGCATATTACCGAAAACACACTTGCCGAAGTTATAAGGGAAATTCCCGTAAGAAAAGGCGATGTATTCTTTGTAAAATCAGGCACACTCCACGCCATCGGCAAAGGGGTTTTAATAGCGGAGATTCAGCAAAATTCAGATTTGACCTTCAGAGTTCATGACTACGGGCGTGTTGACAAAGACGGATTGCCGCGAGAGCTTCATATTGATGATGCCTTGATGGTAACAGACTTAAAACCTTCTGCCGGTGATCTGCGAGGAACTAATATTCACAACAGAGACGGTTCAACACTTTTGATAGAACATGATTGCTTTATCGTTTACAAGATTGACATAAAGGGTAGTTATATCATAAACGTCGGCTCCGATTCATTCTGCTCCCTTTTAGTGACTGATGGTGCAGGGATACTTGTTTATAATGAAGACGGCAAAAAAAGAGAGATGGCTCTTCTGTGCGGTGACAGTCTTTTCATACCTGCCGGATTCGGGAAATTTGAAATTCGCGGAAACTGTACTATATTAAAAACTTTAGTTGGTGAAAAACAGAAATAGGCGAAAAACTGTAATAGGTGAATTATGAAATATTATATCGGAATCGACCTCGGCGGAACGAATATTAAGGCAGGAGTTGTAACAGAGGATTACAGGATTATATCCAAAGCCTCCACAAAAACTTCGTTGCCGCGTTCTGCTGATGAAATAGCCGCAGATATGGCTAAAACTGCACTTGAGGCGGTTAAGGTCGCCGGAATATATCTTGCAGATGTTGAATGGATCGGCATAGGCACACCGGGTATTGCCGACAACTCAACCGGCACTATACCCTATTCAAATAACTTGGGTTTTTATGATGTTCCGATTAGAAGCTACATTCAACGTGACATTGATAAACCTGTCTATATCGCCAACGACGCTAACGCCGCCGCATACGGCGAGTTTTTAGCCGGTGCGGCTATGGGTGCTTCAGACACGGTTTGTATTACCCTCGGAACCGGTGTGGGAGCCGGCGTTATTATTGACGGGAAAATATTCACCGGTACAAATCTTGCGGGGACAGAAATCGGGCATACCGTTATCGACCCTAACGGCAGACAATGTACCTGCGGGCGAAACGGCTGTTTTGAGGTTTTTTCATCTGCAACCGGGCTTATTAACATGACAAAAGATAAGATTTCCGAATATCCCGACAGTCTCCTTGCAAAGATGGCAAAGGAAGATAATCATGTTTCTGCACGTCACGCTTTCAATGCAATGCGTGAGGGAGACCAGGCAGGAAAAGACGTTGTTGAGAAGTACATTAAATATCTTTCCATCGGCATTGCAAATATAATAAACATATTCCAACCTGATATCCTATGCATCGGCGGCGGTGTCTGCAACGAGGGTGACCCATTACTTTTACCGCTCAAGGAACTCGTCCGCGGACAGATATATACAAAGATGCTTCAAAAGAATACCGAAGTAGTTCTTGCCAAGCTCGGCAACGATGCCGGAATAATCGGTGCGGCATTCTTAGGGAAAAGTATATAGAAACGGAAGTTATGAAAACAACTAAAACAGCAGGCAAATTATTAATGGCGGCGACACTTATATTTACTGTCGCGGTTTTCGTCGTCAGCGGATTTTACAGCGGCGAGACCAAGGCTGTCGAAGGATATATCGATGCCATAGACAGGCAGGATCAGATCGCCTTTGATAAGTATTCCGAGAAAACTCTTGACGTAAACACGATAAGAAGCGAATATATCGCAAAGAGCGGTCTTGACAACTCGGACGAGATTGATTTTAAGGTTACTTTTCCGAATGGCGTGACAATAAAACAAGGCGGAGACAACTTCGCAGTACCTATAAATCTTACCGTATATGACGATAACACACACTTCGTTTTTGAAGATGCGATTGCTAATGTGACCTACATAGGCAACAAGTGGCGAGTGTTTTCGATAGAGCTGTAAATTAGTAACAAGGGGAATTATGGGAGTTAAAGTTATTGCCGAAAACAGACAGGCAAGGCATGAATATTTTATACTGGAATCGTTTGAAGCAGGGATAGAGCTTGTGGGCACAGAGGTTAAGGCTATACGCGGCGGCGGCGTGAACCTCAAAGACAGCTGGTGTGCCGTAGAACATGGCGAGCTTTTCATTAAACAGATGCACATATCCCCCTACGAGCGGGGGAACATCTTCAACCGAGACAGCCTTCGCCCCAGACGTCTTTTGATGCATAAGAAAGAGATAGCAAGCCTTTACGGTAAAGTAAAGCAGCAAGGCTTGACACTTATCCCGATAAGTCTTTATTTCAAAGATTCACGCGTTAAGGTACAGATCGGTTTGTGTAAAGGTAAACAGCTTCACGATAAACGAGACTCGGCTGCGGAGGCTTCCGCGAAGCGTGATCTCGACCGTGCACTCACAACAAGAAACAATCTGTAAACAAATTATTAAAATTGCAATGCCTTGGTAAAAGGTATTGCAATTTTTTCTTTACTATGTTATACTGTGTATATGGATAGCAATTTTGAATCGGAAAGCTTTGCTCTTAACTCCGACTCGGAGGAATTGGGGACAGGTCTAACCCTCTTTATCTCGAAAGAACACCGTTTCGGAACAGACGCTGTGCTTTTAGCAGAGTTCGCGGCTCCCCGCCGTAAAGATTCGGTATGTGACCTCGGGACAGGGTGCGGGATTATTCCTTTTCTGCTTATCCGCGATTTCGGCGTGAAGTCGATAACCGCTGTTGATATTCAAAACGAAGCAATAGCATTACTAAATAAGTCGATAGTTTTTAACAATATTAATAGTATAATACCGATTAATTCCGACATGAAGGATTTATCGCCGGATCTTAACGGAACTTTCGATGTTGTTACCTGCAATCCGCCATATAAAGCCGTTGGAACGGGGATACTCTCCGATGGTTCAGCAAAGGTTACAGCAAGACATGAAGTTTCATGCACCATTGATGACGTATGCAATGTTTCAAAGAGGCTCTTAAAAAGCGGCGGAAAACTGTGTATGATAAACAGGGCAGAACGTCTGCCTGATGTTATCACTTCAATGCGGATAGCACATATTGAACCCAAACGTCTTCGGTTTATATCTAAAAACAAAAGCTCTTCGCCGGTACTTTTCTTAATCGAGGGAATCAAAGACGGAAAACCGTTTATGAAAATTGCCCCGCCTTATTTTACTCACGAGGGGACAGATTGAATATGCAAAACGGTTTTGGCAAGCTTTATCTTGTGGGTACTCCGATAGGGAACTTGGGAGATATAACATACAGAGCGGTTAAAATCCTTTCAGATGTTGATTTTATCTGTGCAGAAGACACAAGGGTAACAGCAAAGCTTCTTTCACATCTTGAAATAAAAAAGCCTCTCATAAGTTACAGAGAACACTCCACCGAATCGGATATAAGGCGGATAGTCGAACGGATTATGTCCGGAGAAACTGCGGCAGAGGTAACAGACGCGGGTATGCCGTCCGTATCCGATCCCGGAACAAAGCTTGTGGCCGCCTGCATTAATGCGGGAATTGAGGTTGACGTTATTCCCGGACCGACAGCAGTTACGACTGCGGCGGCAATCTCCGGCATGAACGTTTCAAGGTTTTCATTTGAAGGATTTTTATCGGTTTCAAAAAAGCAACGTTTTGCTCACCTTAACTCCCTAAAAACAGATTCGCATACTTTAATATTTTACGAAGCTCCGCATAAGCTCATAACCACCCTCGAGGATTTATTGGATATTTTCGGCGACCGAAAAATCGCAGTTTGCAGAGAACTTACAAAGCTTTATCAGGAAGTTTTGCGTACTACCGTAACCGGTGCGATTGAAAGCTTTACAGAACGCTCTCCCAGAGGAGAATTTGTGCTTATTGTCGAAGGGTATATACCTCCGAAGACGGAAATAACGGAAAACGTTTTAGAAGAAGCCGCCGGCTTCGCAAAAAATCTGATTGAAGACGGAATGAAACCGACCGAAGCCTGTAAAATCTCTGCCGAAAAATTCGGTGTCAAAAAAAGCAGTATATACGATGAAATCAAGTCTACAGATAAATAATTAATATTAGCGGATAAATTTATGAAATTTGAAGGATTCTCCACACCCGAAAACACTGAAAGAACACCGATTATATATCTTGAAACAGCTGCAGAAGCAATTCCTACCGACGTTTTAAAGCTGAAATCCGAACGCCGTACAGCTTCCGATAACTATTCGCTTGAAACAGAAAAACTCAAGGTATACTTTGCAAGTCTTATCGGCGTTCCGCCGGCAAACGACACCGATGATTACTACGTTTATCGGAATATGCTCTATACCTTGCGTGAGAATCTGATAAAGTCGCCGAAATGCCTTATATATATCGAAAACGGCATGAGAGCACCGACCGATGATGAAAAGGCAGTTTTCACCGATATACCGCATACAGGCAGAACGGAAATCCTTGAGGCGATGATCTCCCTTGTCAGAATTGACGGCGACACACTTCGCGAAGGCTATGCAAAAACCGCTTTGAAGGCTGTTTCAAAAGATATTTCAGATGATCTGCTCTATGATTTTTGCGTTAAAATTATCACATGGCTGTCAAGGTGCACTCGTTCCGAACATTATGTCAAAAGCTGTTCCGAAATACCACTTTTGATGTTTTACGGCAGGATTACCTCCGATGAAATGAGGTTTCTGCATTTTTCGTCAATGCTCGGCTTTGATGTTCTTTATATCTGCGAAGACAGACAGTATGAAAAGCTTGTCAACGAATATAATCCCGAACTACGTTTACAGCTCTTTACGCTTCCGTTAAGTAACACTATCTCGCCATATCCCGATAAACTTTTGAAGGTTAAGGTTGTAACCGATGCCTATCGAGCTTCAAAACAGCTTGATCAGTATCTTTACAGCTCAGACACATTCTTCCGTGATTTTCAATTCCCCAAAATCACTGCACTTACGCTCAAAACAACGATAGATGAAATTGATGTTCTGTGGCATGAACAGTCAAAATTCCGCTCGGGATTCAAGGTTGAAGGTGACAGAGCGATTGTTCCGAATATCTTTGCGAAGATAAGCGGGGTTAGGGGTGATCTTGACAGTTATTTTGACGGAATCAAGTATAAACTCTCGCCGATGTCGATTATAACAAGAAATTCACCTGCCTATAAACGCGATATTGACTCGCATCAGCTTAAAATCTACAGAAACTATATTAACGGCGAACAGATTATCACGGAAAAGCTTAAAAATTCATCGCTCAATAAGTTTCAATATCTTTCTGAAAACATTCAGAACACCATCTTTGAAAAGATGCAGGAGGCTGCCGACAGCGGATATTTGAAGCTTGATTTTTCCGAAACGTTGCCGCAGATAATCCATGTAGGGCTCAACCTTGACAAGAATATTCTGCATCTGTATCAGAAATTCGACTTCACAAAAGATATACCGAAGTTTATTATCATCGATACAATCGAAGATACCTTTTCAAAGGTAGAGTGCATACAGCTTGTTCTTTTGAACCTCCTTGGCTTTGACATTTTAATATATACCCCGACCGGTTATCGAAACCTTGAAACTTTCGTTGATGACAGTGCATTTGAAAGTTACATTCAAGGCGAATACAAATATAAGGTTTCATTGCCCCGGTTTAAGATTCCCAATAAGATTCCCGAACCCAAACCCAAAGGTCTATTCGACAGGTTATTCAGATAAAATATAAAGGAGAAAGAAAATGGCATTAAAATTCACCCCTTCAACCGAAATCCAAGCAGCAGAGGCAAAGATTGATACGAGCGGTACAACAGTTACCGTTCCCGAAAAAGCAGAAGACTTCTCTATGGTGAAAACAGCAGAAGAAATCAAGGCAGACCTTATCAGGACTGAACAGGTTAATAAGCTTGTCAGCCAGATTAACGTGAACGATGTAAACTCCATCGTGACCTTCGGAACCGAAGTAGCAACAGAGATTTCCAAAGCTTCCGACCAAGTTTTAAACTCTATGAACCTTCGCCAGATTAATGATTCCGGAACGCTTCTTCAAAATCTTTCCGAAATCATGGAGCAGTTTGACGCAAAGGAACTCACCGACGACGGCAAAAAGGGTTTCCTTGCAGCTATTAAGAAAAAAGTCGAAGGGCTTCTTGCCAAATACCAGAATATGGGTCAGGCTGTTGACAAGATTTACGTTCAGCTCACCGGCTATGAAAACGAGATTAAAACGACCAACCAGAAGCTTGAACAGATGTTCAGAGCTAACCTCGGCTACTATAAAGACCTTACGCTTTATATTATGGCAGGGGAGCAGGCTTGTACTGAAATCGATGCTTACATTGATGAATATGCAAAGAAGCTTCAAACAAGCCCCGATTCCGGTGCAGTTGCAATGGACCTTCAAACACTTGAACAGACAAGAGCCATATTTGAACAGCGCGTTATGGACCTTAAAATTGCAGAAAACGTGGCAATGCAGACCATACCTATGCTCAAAGCTATGCAGTTTTCAAATCTAAACCTTATCCGCAAAATTGACAGTGCCTTTATTATTACCCTCCCTGTGTTCAAACAGGCACTTGCACAGGCAGTTATGCTTAAACGTCAGCGTATTCAGGCTGAGTCCATGGCGGCGCTTGACGAGAAGACAAACGAGCTTCTCATTAAAAATGCACAGAACACCGTTGCTCAGACAAAATATACAACACAGCTTGCAAGCGGTTCAAGCATTAAGGTTGAAACACTTGAACAGACATGGCAGACCATTGTCAACGGCATTGCCGAAACACAACAGATTCAGGCGGAAGCTAAGGCAAAACGTACCGAAGACTCAAAACGTCTTACTGAGCTTAAGGAAGACTATCGCGTGAAGATGAACCAGCTTCATAACAACAGTATGAATAACCCGCAGTTGACCCAGAATTAGGTATATAACTCCAAATAAAGTATGCTTTCCATATGATGCTAACAAGTTCATATGGAAAGCAATTTATTTTCACGAATTTGACATAATTTATTACCATAAATTTAATAGCATTTTTTGCTGATTTATGGTACAATAAAAATGGTGTTGTAATATCAACTGTAACTACAACTACTTTTAATTAATTGTATAAATTTAACTATCGGGAGGTTAATGTAAGTGTCAACAATCTCAAAGATTCCGTTTGCCGGAACCGCAGAGCAAGAAGCCGAACTCAAAGCTGTCATTGATGCGAAAAGAGGTCAAGCCGGTGCTTTGATGCCGATTTTGCAAGAAGCACAAAAGATCTACGGCTATCTTCCCATCGAAGTTCAGAAGATGATCGCCGACGGGACAGGCTTTTCGCTTGAAAAGGTTTACGGCATATCAACATTCTATTCGCAATTTTCACTCAACCCCAAGGGAAAGTACAAAATTTCGGTTTGCCTCGGCACAGCCTGCTATGTTAAGGGTTCCGGCGACATTTTCGACAAACTGTCCCAAGCACTTAATATTAAGAGCGGCGAATGTACTCCCGACGGGAAGTTCTCCCTTGAAGCCTGCAGATGCATCGGTGCCTGCGGTCTTGCTCCCGTACTTACCGTGAACGAAGATGTTTACGGCAGACTGACACTTGACGATGTTCCGCGTATTATCGCCAAATACCCCGAATAATGAACGAAATATCGCTTAATATCCTTGATGTCGCCGAAAACTGTGTAACTGCGGATGCCTCGCTTGTTGAGATTGACGTTATCGCTGACAGTGAATCCGATTCATTAACAGTGAAAATTATCGACAACGGACGCGGTATGAGCGAGGAAGTCCTCAAAAAGGTAACTGACCCGTTTTACACTACCCGCACCACCCGCAGAGTGGGCATGGGCACTTCGCTTTTCAAGATGGCGGCGGAGTACACAGGAGGTAAGTTTGAAATCCTTTCCGAAGTTGGAAAGGGTACAACCGTTACTGCTGTATTCGGACTGTCGCATATCGATAGGATGCCATTAGGCGACATGACGGCAACAATCCACTCGCTTATTACACTGCACACAGGGATTGACTGGGTTTATCGTTTCAAGTTTGACGACAATGAATTTTCGGTTGATACACGTGAGATTAAAGAAGTCATGGAAGATGTTCCGATGAATGACCCGGACGTCAGCGGCTTTATCAAAGATATGCTTCGTGAAAATCATGCGGAATGCAAAGCCCAAACTCTGTAAACATACTTTTTAACAAAAATCTAATTCTAATTCAATTTGGGGAGAATGATATATGAAATCTATAGCTGAACTTAACGCTATACGCGACAAGAAGAAACAGGCTATCGAAATCCGCGAAGGCGGAGAGATGAAATATCGTGTTGTTGTCGGCATGGCAACCTGCGGTATTGCGGCGGGTGCACGTCCCGTTTTAACCACCATTTCCGACATGGTACAAGAGGACAAGCTTGACGATGTTATCGTACAGCAGACAGGCTGTATCGGACTTTGTCAGTTTGAACCTATCGTTGAAGTTTTTGAAGCTGACGACAAGAAAACAACCTACTGCAAGGTTGACGCTGCAAAGGCTAAGGATATTGTTGAACAACACCTTAAAAGAGGTCAGGTTGTTACCGAATATATGCTTTCGGCAGCCGACCTTGAAAGAGCTTAGGAGGAGAAACTCATGTATCGTTCAGATGTACTTGTTTGTGCCGGGACGGGATGTACCTCCTCCGGCAGTGTGGCACTCCGTGCAAAGCTTGTCGAAGAGATAGGCAAGCTTGGTTTGCAGGATGAAGTTCGCGTTATCGAAACAGGCTGTTTCGGTTTATGTGCACAGGGTCCGATAATTAAAATATATCCCGAAGGATCGCTTTACACCCGCGTTTCAGAGGCTGATGTTGCCGAAATCGTTTCGGAACACCTTTATAAAGGTCGTCCCGTAACCCGTCTTCTTTATAAAGAAGCTGATGAAGTAAATGAAATCAAGCCGGTTAATGAAACCAACTTCTATAAAAAGCAACAACGTGTTGCACTTCGTAACTGCGGTCTTATAAATCCCGAAGATATTGAAGAATACATCGCTTCCGACGGTTATCAAGCACTTGCAAAAGTCTTAACAGAAATGACCCCTGAGGGTGTTATCGAAACAATGCTTGCTTCCGGACTTCGCGGACGCGGCGGTGCAGGCTTCCCCACAGGACAAAAATGGAAACTTGCAAGAACCATCGTTCCCGATGCCGATCAAAAGTATGTTTGCTGTAATGCCGATGAGGGTGACCCCGGTGCATTCATGGACAGATCGGTGCTTGAGGGCGACCCCCATGTTGTGCTTGAGGCTATGGCTATTGCCGGATATGCAATCGGTGCGACACAGGGTTATATCTATGTTCGTGCAGAATATCCTATCGCTATAAAACGTCTTGAAATCGCAATCGGACAGGCTCGCGAACTGGGGCTGCTCGGAAAAGACATATTCGGAACAGGTTTTGAATTTGACATAGACCTTCGTCTCGGTTCCGGTGCTTTTGTGTGCGGTGAAGAAACAGCACTCATGACATCAATCGAAGGAAACCGCGGCGAACCTCACCCCCGTCCTCCGTTCCCTGCAGAAAAAGGGCTCTGGGGCAAACCTTCCATACTCAATAACGTTGAAACATATGCAAACGTTCCGCGCATTATCCTTAACGGTGCGGATTGGTTTGCTTCGATGGGTACAGAAAAATCTAAGGGTACCAAAGTATTTGCTCTCGGCGGAAAGATTAATAACACAGGTCTTGTGGAAGTACCGATGGGTACAACACTCCGCGAAATCGTTGAAGAGATCGGCGGCGGCATTCCGGGCGGCAAGAAGTTTAAGGCGGCTCAAACCGGCGGACCTTCCGGCGGGTGTATTCCTACCGAACATCTTGACGTTAAGATCGACTATGATAACCTTATCGCAATCGGTTCTATGATGGGTTCAGGCGGGCTTATAGTAATGGACGAAGACAACTGTATGGTTGACATTGCGAAGTTCTTCCTTGAATTTACCGTTGATGAATCCTGCGGAAAGTGCACACCCTGTCGTGTGGGCACAAAACGTCTCCTTGAAATGCTCGAAAAGATTACTAAAGGCAAAGGCAAACTCGAAGACCTCGACAAGATGGAGAAACTTTGCTATTACATTAAAGCAAATTCCCTCTGCGGGCTCGGTCAAACTGCTCCGAACCCTGTACTTTCAACACTTCGCTACTTCAAAGATGAGTATCTTGCACACGTTGTTGATAAAAAATGTCCTGCGGGCGTATGTAAAGACCTTCTCCAGATTACAATCGTTCCCGAGAAGTGCAAAGGCTGTACTGCCTGTGCAAGGGTTTGCCCTGTCGGTGCAATACAGGGTGAGGTTAAGAAGGTTCACGTCATTGATCAAACAAAATGTATCAAGTGCGGTGCTTGTATTGAAAAATGCAAGTTCGGCGCGATAATCAAAGGTTAAGGGGGTTAAGAACACATGGATATGTTAAATGTAACCGTAAACGGTGTTGAGGTTTCTGCCCCCAAGGGTACGACAGTGCTTGATGCCGCGAAAAAAGCAGGAGTTGATATACCGACACTCTGTTATATGAGAAAGGTAAACGAAATCGGTGCCTGCAGAATCTGTATGACCGAAGTTGACGAGGGAAGAGGATTCAGACTTGTTGCTTCCTGCGTATATCCCATCTCGAACGGAATGAAGATTAAGACAAATTCCAAAACAGTTATGGACAGCAGAAAAACTACTCTTGAGCTGATCCTTTCCACACACAATAAGAAATGTCTATCCTGCGTACGTTCGGGACATTGCGAACTTCAAAATCTCTGTAATGACATGGGTGTTGACAACGAGCTCGCTTTCGTGGGCGAAAACGAAAACTATGAGATCGACTTTTCCGCAACACATATGTATCGCGACAACTCTAAGTGCATTCTCTGCCGTCGCTGCGTTGCTGCCTGCGAACAACAGGGTGTAGGCGTTATCGGTCCTAATAACCGCGGATTCAAAACTCACATCTCATCTCCTTACGAGCTTGGTTTGGCTGAAACTTCATGCATCTCCTGCGGACAGTGTATCGCTGTTTGTCCTGTCGGTGCTATATCCGAAAAGGATTACACAAGCGATGTATTCGCAGCGATTGCCGACCCGACTAAATATGTTGTGGTTCAGACCGCTCCTTCCGTTCGTGCGGCGCTCGGCGAAGAGTTCGGATTCCCGATAGGCACGAATGTTGAAGGCAAGATGGCTTCCGCACTTCGTCAGATGGGCTTTGACGGCGTGTTTGACACTAACTTCGGTGCAGACCTCACCATCATGGAAGAGGCTCACGAACTTGTTGAACGTGTTACTACCGGCGGAACGCTTCCGATGATAACCTCCTGTTCACCGGGATGGGTTAAATATTGTGAACACTACTTCCCGGATCTTATTCCTCATCTTTCTTCCTGTAAATCGCCTATGACTATGCAGGGTGCGACAGCTAAAACTTACTACGCACAGAAATTGGGAAAAGACCCCAAAGATATGGTTTCCGTTGCAATCATGCCCTGTACCGCGAAAAAATTTGAAGCAAAACGTGATAACGAATCTGCTTCCGGATTTGCCGATATTGATTATGTTTTGACAACACGCGAATTTGCACGAATGATTCGCAGATGCGGCATGAACTTTGCAGAGCTTCCCGATTCTGAGTTTGATACACCGTTCGGTATCACAACCGGTGCGGCTGTTATCTTCGGTGCAACCGGCGGAGTTATGGAAGCGGCACTTCGTACTGCTTCGTATTTCATCACAGGTCAAGACCCCGAAAACGTTGATTTCGGTGAGGTTCGCGGCGTTAAGGGTATTAAAGAAGCGACATATAAGGTCGGCGATCTTGAAGTTAAGGTTGCTGTTGCATCATGTACTGCTAATGCAGCAAAGCTCTTACAGCAAATTAAGGATGGCAAATCACCCTACACCTTCATCGAAGTTATGGCGTGTCCCGGTGGATGCGTAAACGGCGGCGGTCAGCCTCAACAGCCGATGTCTGTTCGAAACTTTGTTGATCTTCGTGCCGAAAGAGCAAAAGCTCTCTATGACGAGGATGCAGGAAAGGTAATCCGCTGCAGTCATCAAAATCCCGAAATAAAAGCAATATACGACGAATACTTTGGAAAACCCGGCTCACACAAAGCACATGAGGTTCTCCACACATCATATGTAAAACGAGGACTCTAAAATTTGTAATAAAACGCCTTAGATTCCTTTATTAGGAATTTTAGGCGTTTTTATTCACTTTCGTTTGATTATCTCATATAATATATACATAAATTTTATGTGGTGATATATATGAGTTACATAGATGATTGTTACAATAATTACGACTACGGATGTTTTTGCCGCTATTGCCGTGAACAGTGCAGAGGTGACACCGGTCCGACAGGAATTCAAGGTATCCAAGGAATTCAAGGAATACAGGGTGTTGCGGGTATGCCCGGCGTTCAGGGTCCGACGGGAGCTCCCGGGAAAACCGGTGCGACAGGACCGCAAGGTGTTCAGGGATTAAACGGAGAACCCGGACCGACAGGTGCAACAGGTCCCGCAGGTGCTGTCGGTGCGACGGGCGAACAGGGTGTTCAGGGTATTCAAGGTGAACGCGGCAGCGATGGTATACAGGGTAAAATGGGACCTACGGGTCCTACCGGTGCAACAGGTGCAACCGGGTTGAAAGGCGATGTCGGAGACACAGGTCCTACCGGGATTCAAGGGGTTCAAGGTATACAGGGTTTACAGGGCGAACAAGGTTTGCAGGGTATTAACGGTTCTGATGGTGCAACAGGGTCAACCGGTGCACAGGGTATAGAAGGTATTCAGGGAATTGCCGGAATACAGGGTATTCAAGGTGAAATCGGTCCTACAGGACCGCAGGGAATACAGGGTGAACAAGGTTTACAGGGTGAGCAGGGTGAAACAGGTGCAACCGGTCCTCAAGGTATACAGGGTGTAGCCGGAGAGGTCGGAGCTCTTCGCGGGTCGTATGATACAGTTGATGAACTCGAATCTGCACACCCGACAGGTGAAGAGGGTGATGCTTACTATGTTAATCCCGATCTATATATATGGGATTTAGATACCCAGACATGGAAGAATGTCGGTCAAATTGCGGGTCCGCAAGGCATTCAAGGCGTACAGGGCGTTCAAGGCGAACCCGGAGCAACGGGAGCAACCGGTGCACAGGGTATTCAAGGTGAACAGGGTATACAAGGTATTCAAGGTATACAAGGGGCAACAGGACCGACCGGTGCACAGGGTGTTCAAGGCATACAAGGTGTTAAGGGTGCAACAGGTGAAACAGGCGAGATAGGTCCTACCGGTCCGCAAGGTATTCAAGGCGAACAAGGTGTACAGGGTATTCAAGGTGAAAGGGGTAATACCGGACCTACAGGAGCAACAGGAGCAACCGGTGCAACTGGTGCACAGGGTATACAGGGGTTGCAGGGTGAAATCGGACCGACAGGCATACCGGGAATACAAGGAGTTCAAGGTATTCAGGGCGAGATCGGTGCAACCGGAGCCACAGGTGCGACAGGAGCCACAGGTGCCGAAGGTGCTCAGGGCATTCAAGGGATTCAAGGTGAACGCGGTGCAACCGGAGCGACCGGAGTAACAGGCGAACAAGGTCTTCAAGGTTTACAGGGTATCCAAGGCGTTCAAGGCGATCAGGGTTCGACCGGAGCGACCGGAGCAACAGGAGAACAAGGTCTTCAAGGCTTACAAGGGATTCAAGGCGAACAGGGTGCTACAGGAGCAACAGGAGCACAAGGGATTCAAGGCTTACAAGGAGTTACAGGAGCTACCGGCCCGACTGGTCCGCAGGGACCTCAAGGCATACAAGGGTCTACAGGAGCTACGGGGGCTACAGGTCTACAAGGTATACAGGGTCCGACAGGAGCAACCGGAGCAGTTGGAGCCACAGGAGCAACCGGAATAGCCGGTGCTACAGGTGCAACCGGGGCAATTGGAGCTACCGGAGCTACGGGAGCTACCGGTCAGCAAGGTGTACAGGGTGTTCAGGGTATTCAAGGTGTAAAGGGTGCAACCGGAGCTACAGGAGCAATAGGGGCTACTGGTGCAACAGGTTCAGTCGGAGCTACAGGAGCAACGGGTGCAGTTGGAGCAACGGGTTCAGTCGGAGCTACAGGTGCAACGGGCGCTACAGGGAGTACGGGGGCGACCGGTCCGACAGGTGCTACAGGCACATACGGAACCATATCAACCGTTGTTAATACTGCAACAGTTGCCGCCGGCGGCAATGTAAACAGCTTGACTGCATCCTGTCCTAACGGTACTAAACTTGTTTCCGGCGGATTTTTAGAACCTGATAACAGCGGCGAGATAATATTCACACGAAGCACTCCGAATATTGTCGGCAATAGTTGGCAGGTGACTGCAAAGAGTACATCTTCATCTATTTTAGGTACATCTCATTCAATATCCTCTTATGCAATTTGCATGACTGCACCATAATAAATTATAAGGAAAATATTTATGATTACATTAAGTTTATGCATGATAGTTAAAAACGAAGAAAATCACCTGCCAAGTTGTCTTGACAGTGTTACCGGTCTATTCGATGAAATAATTATTGTTGATACCGGAAGCAGCGACGATACGAAAAAAATTGCCGAAAAATATACCGACAAAATTTATGATTATGAATGGATAGACGATTTTGGAGCAGCACGGAATTTTTCGTTCTCAAAAGCAACTTCTGAATATATTATGTGGCTTGATGCAGATGATGTTCTTCCTGAAAAGACACTGACTGAACTGATAAAACTTAAGGCTGAAATGAGCAAGGATATTGATGTAGTGAGATTGCCGTATTACTATAATACAGCGGTTGACGACGGTAGACCGTTATTCACATTTTTCCGCGAAAGGATTGTCAAAAACTGTGAATTTGCGGTATGGAAAGGTTTCATACACGAAACGATCGCAATGTTCGGAAAAGTAATAAGTTTAAGATGTCCTGTCGTACATCATAAACATGTTGAAGGCAATAAGAACAGAAATATAATGATTTACGAAAAGCATATACAGGCAGGGGATGAGTTCTCGCCGCGAGATACGTTTTATTACGGGCGTGAACTTTATTATCATAAAAGAAACCATGATGCGATTGAAGTTTTTTCAAAATTCATCAGTTCAAAAAAAGGCTGGATAGAGAATGTAATCGATGCTTGCAGGCTTCGCTCTGTGTGTTATGAAAGGCTTGAAGAGCCGGAAAACGCACTAATGTCGCTTTTTGAAGGGCTTATATATGATGCACCGAGAGCTGAAAGCTGTTGTGAAATCGGACGTATTTTCATGAAACTTGAAAAATATAAAAACGCGATTTACTGGTATAAAACAGCTCTTGAATTAGAACCTAACTACAGTTCCGGAGCATTTATTCTACCGGATTGTTACGGCTATGTTCCTGCTGTACAAATGTGTGTTTGTTATTCTAAATTAGGTGACAATAAATCCGCATTTAAATATAATGAAATTGCTGCTAAATTCAAGATGACTGAGTCGATTGAACATAACAGAAAATGGTTTGAGTCAATCGGAATAACTGAATGAAACCGTTAAGGCTTGATGATACAGATTTTGACAAAATACCGGAGCAGGGGAGTATGTTAGCTCTGTTTTGGGCGGATTGGTGTCCGCTCTGTATCATTTTGCTTGAAACATTCAAAACTCTGAATGAAAAATACAGCAATAAAGTGACTTTTTCCGCCATTAATTTTGATAATAACAAGAACCTTGCTTCGAGATATAACGTTATCGGTGTTCCTACCATGATAGCTTTCTCTGAAGGTGAAATCATGGATGTGAGAACCGGCTTTCGCGAAAACGATGAATATCTTGATATGATTAGTCACTTAATAAAAAAAACGAATCAGTAATAAGCTGATTCGTTATACATAAGAACTGCAGAAATTGAAATGAAAGCTAAAAAAATCTGCATAATGTAAAAAAATTCTGTAGCTACATTATAATATATTTATGTTTTTTTGTCAAGCGTTTTTGCCTGAGCGTAAAGAAATCGCACCTGAGCGTAAATTTTTTGCTTGATATTTCTATGATATGATATTTAATGCTATTATTGTAAATTTATGCTTACACATTTTCAGCATAAATCCTATTTCGTAAAAATTTGATTTAACGAAATAGAAACGCCATCTCTTCTCATATAAAATACAAAAAACGACAGCAGGTAAAACTGTCGTTTTTTTAATTTATGCTTGGATACTGTATTCGGGTTTTTTATTTTTATATATTGATTTTGGGGTTTCTTTTCTCGACACTCGCGGTAAAAGTGATTTTGACAAGACATCGGAGATTTCTTCTGCAAAAACTATTTCAATTGATTCAAGTACATCAATATCAACATCTTCAAGGTCTTTTGCATTCTTTTTCGGAATAATCACAGTCTTAATCCCCGACTTATATGCTGCGGTAAGCTTTTCACGAAGTCCCCCGATCGGAAGCACCTTGCCGTGCAAAGTTATCTCTCCGGTCATTGCAATATCGTTGCGAACCGGTATTCCCGAAAGAGCCGACACAAGCGATGTTACCATCGTCACTCCCGCCGAAGGACCGTCCTTCGGTGTCGCACCTTCCGGAGCGTGAATATGTATATCGCTTTCCTTGTAGAAATTCTTCGGTATCGAGTATCTGTCCGCTATAGTCCGACAATATGTGACGGCAATCTGTGCACTTTCTTTCATTACTTCGCCGAGCGACCCTGTGATGACTATATCTCCTTTGCCTTCGGGTATAACGAGTGCTTCAAGCGGCATTATCACTCCGCCGACCGAAGTCCACGCAAGCCCGTTCACAACTCCGACTTCCGGTGTTTCGGCAGTATCTATATCGTCATAACGAGGTGATCCGAGATATTTATTAACAAGTTTTGATGTCAAAGATATACGCTTACGATTACCCGAAACGATGTCTTTAGCGGCTTTTCGACAGAGTGATGCTATAGTCCGTTCGAGTGTTCTGACACCGGCTTCACGCGTATAGCTGTCGATGACCATTTGTATTGCTTCATCGGTAAATTTTAGTTGTGTCGGTCGAAGTCCGTTTGCCGAAAGCTGTTTATCTATAAGATGGTCTTTGGCAATATGGAATTTTTCCTGTGCGGTATATGAATTAAGCTCGACAACTTCCATTCTGTCAAGGAGCGGCTTTTCAATCTCTCCGATATTATTCGCGGTAGTCACAAACAAAACATCTGATAGGTCAAAAGGCACTTCGACATAATGGTCGCGGAATGCATGGTTCTGCTCCGAATCCAAAACTTCAAGAAGCGCACTTGCAGGGTCTCCCCTGCCGTCGTGGGCAACTTTATCTATTTCATCTAAAAGAATCAAAGGGTTTCTTGAACCCGAAAGCGAAACGGCATTTATAATCCGCCCCGGCATTGCACCTATGTATGTTTTACGATGACCTCTGATATCTGCTTCATCACGAACACCGCCGAGCGAAACACGCTGATAGCTTCGTCCGAGAGCTTTCGCGATAGATTTTGCAACAGATGTTTTTCCTACCCCCGGAGGACCCGCAAGGCAGATAATCTGCCCCTTTACGTCGGGTTTAAGTGTACGTACAGAAAGAAGCTCAAGTATACGTTCCTTTACCTTTTTAAGTCCGTAGTGGTCGGAATTAAGTATCTCTTCTGCATTACCAATATCGTCGTTATCTTCTGTATAACTGTCCCAAGGAAGTGCTGTGACAGTTTCAAGATAGTTTTCAAGCGAATAGTTCTCTCCGCTGTGAATAGGCATTGTCTCAAGCTTTTGAGCTTCTTTTAATAGCTTTTCTCTGGATTCATCGTCAATTCTGACTATTGCTTTTATTGTTTCACTATAGCTCTCGGGTGTTTTTTGGGGCTGTCCTGCACCGTCAATCTCACCGAGTTCTTTTCTGATTTCCCTTATTGATTCACGCAGAAGATGCACACGCTGACTCTTATCAAATGACTGCTGAACCTTGTTTGTAATATTATTTTGAAGCTTTGCCATCTCAGCTTCGCCGGATAATATCGCATAAAGGATTGTCAGCTTTTCAAGGATATTATTTTTTTCAAGAAGTATTTGACGATCTTCGTTTTGTATTTGAATATTAAGTGATATTAATTCAAATAGCGTGAAAGGGTCTTTTTGAGTTAAAATTGATGAGATAAGGTGAGGTGATGTCGGATTGAGTGCCGCATACGCTACAAAAACATCTTTTATAGAGCGGATAACCGCTTCAAGTTCAAGGGGATCGCATTTTGCAGAAACGCGGGAAAGTTTTTTCACCTTTGCGGTCATAATCGGAGAACGTGATGTAACTCCTAAAAGCTTTCCTCTGAATTTTCCGTCAAGAACAGCTCTTGTGCTGTTTCCGGTTTTGATAATCTGTTTAGCTTCTGCTATTATTCCGACATCGGCGATTTCGGGATTACCATCACGAATATCTTTGAGCAGTGTAATGAAAATAAGGCGGCTTTCGCTTTTAAGAGCCGCTTTCACAGCCGCCTCCGCATTACCGCTGCCCATATCAACATGGAGCACTATTCTTTCAAACGGTATTATTCCGTTAAAGGGCAGGCAGGGTATCGGATTCTCAAGAGCTTCGTTAATCATCGGCTGTTCCTTATCATTAATTTATCATAAATTCATTATAACACACTTATTTGTAATTTGCAAGTAACAATTTATAATATTAATTTTAGCAAATCAAGTATATATTTAAGTCAATTTGTAATAAATTTGTTATCTTTCTTAAATTTCGATAATCTTATTGACTTTTCTAATTATTTATATTATAATGTATGGAGAATCTTGTCCTTAAAAACTGTAATATAGAGGAAATGAAATGAAAATTCTATTCATTGGCGGAACGGGTACGATAAGTACGGCTATATCAAAGAAACTGCAAGCTCACGGCGATGAGCTTTATCTTCTCAATCGCGGAAGCAGAAACGATATAATCCCCGGTGCAAAACAGATTATAGCTAATATTTATGACGAAGCTGATGTTGCAAAGAAGATTGAGGGAATGTATTTTGACGTTGTGGCGGAGTTTATAGCCTTTGGCGTATCAAGTTTGGAACGTGACTACAGGCTCTTTAACGGTAAATGTTCACAATTTATCTTTATATCGAGTGCTTCGGCATATCAAAAGCCCGTCGGACACTATCTTATAAATGAATCCACCCCCCTTCATAATCCGTATTGGGAATACTCCCGCAATAAAATAGCCTGTGAAGACTACCTTAATTCCGTTTACCGCAAAGACGGTTTCCCGATAACGATAGTTCGCCCCTCTCACACATACGACGAAAGAAGCGTACCGCTGGGCGTCCACGGAAGCAAAGGATCATATCAGGTTATAAAGAGAATCATCGACGGAAAGCCCGTTATAATCCACGGCGACGGCACATCGCTTTGGACTATGACACACAACAGTGATTTTGCTGACGCTTTCATCGGGCTTATGGGTAACCAAAAAGCTATCGGCGAAGCTGTACAGATAACCTCCGACGAGTCACTTACATGGAACCAGATTTATGATGCAATCGGCTCTGCTTTAGGCAAAGAGGTAAAGCGTTACTACGTTCCGAGTGACCTTTTGGCGAAAACTTCCGACTACGACTTTGAAGGCGGGCTTATCGGAGATAAAGCGGCATCTGTTGTCTTTGACAATTCAAAGGTGAAACGTCTTGTTCCCGGATTCTGTGCGAAGAAAAGTTTCAAAGATGGTGTCAAAGAAGCAATAGACTTCGTTTTATCTCATCCTGAATATCAAATTGAAGACCCCGAATTTGACTTATACTGCGATAAACTTATAGAAAAGCTTGACGCTGTTATTGAAAACTTTAAGTAAACGTATAATTTTTACAAATCGGGAAAAATTATAAAAAAAGAAAGACAGGTTTTTGTCATGGTTGATGTTAAAGGAAAATGGGCACTCGTAACCGGCGGTGCAAGAGGTATCGGTGCTCTTGTTGCGACATTTATGGCGGAGCACGGTGCAAATATAATAATTCAGAGCCGTTCGCTCGAACATAATCAAAAGATAATCGACAAGCTCACCCCCCTTGGTGTGCAGTGTAAATCTGTAGCGTGCGATCTTCAAAACCCCGATGCTGTACAGGCTATGCTTATTGAAATTGATTCTTTCGGTGTTGAAGTGGATTTTGTTTTCAATAATGCCGCTGTTCAGATCGCTTACAGGACAAACCCTTTCGACACACCTGTAGCAGACTTTGTTGACAGCTTTTATATCAACACAATTGCCCCCGCTTTTATCTGTTATCACTTCCTCCCGAAGATGCAGAAAAAAGGCTTCGGCAGAATAATCAACACCACAAGCGGCATAGATAAAGAGCCGCAACAGGCAGGATATTCCGCTTCAAAGGCGGCGCTTGACAAATTCACCCGCGATCTCGGAACTATGGTTGAGGGAACGGATGTTATCATAAGCCTGACCGATCCGGGTTGGTGCAGAACAGACCTTGGCGGACAGGGTGCTCCCAACGCTCCCGAGTCGGCAATCCCCGGCGTTGTTGTCGGTGCATTCGTAAACGATAAAAAAAGCGGCAGACTCTTCGTCGCAGGACGTTTCCACAACCTTGACCTTGAAAAAGCTGTTGAAGTTGCAGAAAGTCTCACAAGGGATTAACTCATGTCATTAAAGTTACCGGAAGCTTTTGACCGTCAAAACCGCGTTTTTGCCATCGATGCACTTCGCGGTTTTGCAATGGTCTACATAATGCTATACCATCTGTTTTACGACCTTTTTCACTTCTCGAATATAAGACTCGCCTTCTTCTTTACCGATTGGTGGGAAGTTTTGCATATTGTTTTTGTGTCGCTCCTTTTTATTGTTTCGGGCATAAGTACACATTTTTCGCGAAATTCATTAAAACGCGGCGTTATTGTCTTCTTCTTGGGACAACTAATAACCCTTGTTACTGCCGTTGCCGTAAATATAACAAATAACAAAAATTTGCTGATAGTATTCGGCGTTTTGACATTCATCGGGCTTTCGATGATGATATATTCGCTTATTCGACCGGGTATTGAAAAGCTTAAAATACCTTGGATAACATTATTTATTATTTCGATAATTCTTTTCGTTGTTTTTTTGATATATCCGCCGCATAGTTTCATCTCGTCCAATAATAATTGGCTATATCCTCTCGGCATATTAGGTTCAGGATTTTTCTCTGCAGACTATTTTCCTCTTGTCCCCTATTTTTTCATCTTCCTTGCGGGAACTGCACTTGCTGCTCCGATTATTTCTAAAAAATTCCCGCAGTTTTTTTACCGGCTTCGCATTAAGCCGCTTGAATTTATCGGCAGACATTCATTGCTTTTTTATATAGTACATCAGCCTGCAATTATAGTTATCCTGTTCTTATTAAGTGGGGTGATTTAATTTGGCTGAAACGGTTGTTATAACGGGTGCTTCAAGAGGTATAGGGCTTGCCTGTGCAAAGCTTTTCGTATCGAAAGGATACACGGTTGTCGGAAGCTTTCTTAATACTGATATTCGGTCAGATACAATAGATTTTTTCCGTGCCGATATGTCTTCCTCCGATGATATAAAGAGATTATCAGAATATGTACAGAGCAAATACGGCGGTGCGGATATTCTGATAAATAATGTCGGTATCGCAGAACAAAAACTTATTTTTGATATAACCGAATCCGATTATGACAGAATGATGAACATAAATGCAAAAAGCCATTTTCTTTGCTGTAAAGAATTTTTGCCGTATATGATTTCACAAAAGCATGGTTCGATTGTTAATATTTCATCAATCTGGGGTATAACGGGTGCATCGTGCGAAGTTTCTTACAGTATGTCAAAAGCGGCTGTAATCGGGCTTACAAAGGCTCTTGCAAAGGAAGTCGCACCATCCGGAATACGCGTCAACGCCGTCACTCCCGGAGTTATTGACACCGACATGAACGGCAATCTTTCCGATCTTGACAAAAAAGAAATTATCGAAAACACCCCCCTATCCCGGCTCGGCACGGCATCGGATATCGCAGAAGCAGTTTATTTTTTGGCAAGTAAACATTCATCATTTATCACAGGACAAGTTTTAACCGTTGACGGAGGGTTTATATGAAAAGAATATCATCTTTTATCGTTGCTGTATTACTGCTTTTGTGTGCTTGTAACTATGTTGAACCGCCGAAATCCGCCGTTGCCGAAGATACATCCGCCGAAACATATATTTCAATAATAGATGATATTGAAACTACAATAGAAGAGACAGAAACGGAAACAAAAATTGAAATCAATTCAGATTACACTTTTGAAGCCGCTGATGAAGAAAATACATATTATCTCACAAATATAAGCGGAGAGTTTACGAAAATTACCGATTTCAGTGTCATTGCGGATTATGCCGATGCTACAAGCATTCCGAAAAGACGTATCGAAGTTTATTTTGACGATCGCGAATACCCTTTATTTATTGATTATATAGACGGAAAAGCCGATCTTGAAAACGTCAATATATATTTTAATCCTCTTACAGAAGATATACCGGAAATAGCTATACCTCTTTCGCCGAATGAATCATGTAAAATTGTTCTAATAACTCCATATGAAATAAAACTGCCGGAAGCTTCGGAAGTTTCGTACAAACTGACGCCGCCGAAATATACTCATAACGACTACGGACTATATTTTGATAATTATTGGAACGATGAAACAGGAGAGACCAAAACAATTATATACAGAACCGACGGTAAAAGCATAACGACAAAGGAAAGAATGTATGATTATATAAACTACAGTCTTGACCGCACAAAAGCAGCATTTAACCAATCGGCGGATTATCAGCTTTTCTATATCTCAGCAGTACATATGGAGCCGATTTTTATTGATTATCATGTAAGATATTTCAAGATGGCAATTTCCGGCAATGGTATAGCATACACAGACAGTGAAATGTCAAATGATTATCTTTATTTATGGGATGGCAAAGTAAAAACGAAGATAACAGAAAAATGTTATGACCCGGATGAATTTTTCATCTCGCCTGATGGTCAAGGAGTTCTGTATAAAGAATACAAGGACAATGCGTTAGGATTTTATTATTACGAAAACGGCAAATCGACTTTCGTAGGTAAAAATTTTGAGCCCATTGCCTTAGCAGATGATGGTTACATTTACTATGAAGAGGATAACGCACTTTATATTCAAAAAGGCAATGACACCGAGAACAGAATCACACTTTTGGAAAACAAAGATAAGAATTTACGTTATACATATGGTTTCAATAAAGACTTGACCGAAATGATTTTTGAATCAGACAACAAATTCTATATTGTTAAAGATTTTGACACAATAATCCCGATTTCAGATAATTTTGATTTTATTGACGGATATAATATCTTCCCGGTTAATACAGCACGTGACGATAGCGAAAACATATACGGTATTGACTCTTTTGCCGGGACTATTTACCTTAGTTTCGATCGGAATATCTACTGTTTTGATGATAACTTTAATCTACAAGTTTTGGTCAAAAACGCAGTTCCCCCGGAAGCTGAGCATTTATATATGACCGACTATCAACTTTCTCGTGACGGCAGAGATCTTGTCGTTAAGAGTTATGGCGATCTTTATCATGTCGATCTGCAAAGCCCGAACACAATTGAAAAATATGACATTAACGATAATGTCTCACATTTCGCTCTGACAGACGACGGAAAAGGATTATATTGTTTCACCGAAAAACAAGAATTGTGGTTTGCCCAAAGAAACTCAGAACCGAGATTACTTGCATCAGACCTGCCTGAATATAACCTAAATCCGTATGATAATAACCATTGTCAAATCATAAACAATGATGAGATGTATTTCACAACCGGCGGTACTTTCTGTTATACCGACGGTAAAACGGTTGAGAAATTAACTCCTGACGATAAGTTTTATCTGGAAGTCATAGTTTACAGCGGTATTATTTATTTATACGGGGGACACAACACAGATTACTCATATATTGTCTTTAATGACGGAACATTTATCGAAATGCAGGATTAAATCATAAATTATTTTCAAAATTCATATTATTCAATAAATAAAATAGGAGTTTTTACTATGTCATTTACCAAAACCGATCTTCATAAACTTGATTTTAACCCGTTTGAGCAGATTAATTCGGGCTGCCTTATCACAGCAGGGACAATCGACGACTTCAACACAATGACAATAAGCTGGGGATTTGCAGGAATTATGTGGACAAAAGATGTTTTCAACACTGTTATCCGCCCGAACCGCTACACATATGAATTTGCTAAGAAACACGAGCTTTTTACAGTCAGCTTTTTGAAGGGCGAAGATGCCAAAAAAATACTCGCCTATTGCGGTTCACACTCCGGGCGTGACGTTGACAAATGCAAAGAAACAGGGCTAACACCCGTAGAGATTGACGGAGCGGTTACATTTGCTCAAGCCGGACTTGTCCTTGTCTGTAAAAAGGTTTATATGCAGGAGATGGATATTGATGCTATCGCACCCGATTGCAGGAAATATTTAGGCGCTGATCCCGTTCACACCCAATTTATAGGAGAAATCATCAGCTGTTACACTGCATAAAAGCTTAGGTATCTGAATATTTCAGATACCTTTTATATTGCAGTCATTAAATATTCATAGAAAAAGCTAATTTGTAATATAAATATTATTGCTTTTAGTTGTAATTTGTGCTATAATTGAATCTGATAAATTATATATATTGAGGAAATTTATGACCGTTAGGGATATTAAAAATCTGTTATCATGCGAAACCCTTTGGGGCGAGGAACTCCTTGACCGCAAGGTTCACACCGCCTGCGGGGCAGATATGATGAGTGATGTGCTTGCTTTTGTTAAAGATCAGTCGGTTCTCATAACCGGGCTTGTCAACCTCCAGACCGTCAGAACTGCGATGATGATGGATATTGTCTGTATCGTCTTTGTCAGAGGTAAAGTTCCGGCGAAAGAAGTTATCGACCTTGCCGCCGACAATGA
Source organism: Ruminococcus sp. (assembly GCA_031262225.1). GTDB lineage: Bacteria > Bacillota > Clostridia > Oscillospirales > Ruminococcaceae > JAISGY01. The sequence goes on from JAISIC010000001.1 coordinate 47,651, forward strand.
CATAATAATCCTCTCAACCTCACAGCTTATGTTTGAATCGTGCGGAAAGCTTTACGGTGCAGGGCTCAGCGGAGGTAAGCATAAAAATGAATCTTAATTTCACATATGATGTTGACTCCGAAGATTTTACAAGAGCCGGCGAAGCTTCGGCTGACATAAAAAAGAAGCTCAAAAAGATGAATGTACCGCATGAAGCGGTGCGAAAAGTCGCAATAGCAATGTATGAAGGCGAAATCAACATGGTTATCCACGCAAATGGCGGCGTTATTACCGTCAGCGTGAACGAAGACTCGATAACAATGGTTTTAGCCGACAAAGGACCGGGTATTCCCGATGTTGAAAAGGCTATGCAGGAGGGTTTTTCAACCGCTCCCGATAATATCAGAGCTCTGGGCTTCGGCGCCGGAATGGGGCTTCCGAACATGAAAAAATACACCGACGAAATGCATATTGACACTGAAATCGGCGTTGGTACGACCGTAACAATGAAGGTAAATATATAACCCTTGGAGGGTGGATGTGGCAAAGTTTAATTCTGTAAGGCTTGACCCGGATAAGTGCATGGGGTGCATAAACTGCATCAAACGCTGTCCCACACAAGCTATACGCGTTCGCGAACGCAAAGCATATATAATATCTGACTTTTGCATTGACTGCGGCGAATGTATCAGAATATGTCCGCACCATGCAAAGCTCCCGGTATATGACCCGTTGTCGGTTATGGCAAATTATGAATACACCGTGGCACTCCCTGCACCGACGCTTTATGCACAGTTCAATAATCTTGAAGACACCGACATTGTGCTTAATGCACTCTTAAAGGTAGGCTTTGACGATGTATATGAAGTTTCGGCAGGTGCTGAAATTGTCAGCGAAGTTTCAAGAAAATATATCGTCAGTCACCCCGAAGGCAGACCGTTTATATCAACTGCCTGTCCCTCGGTAGTAAGGCTTGTCAGGGTTCGTTTCCCGAACCTTATCGAACACCTTCTGCCCATATCTTCACCCATGGACGTTGCGGCTATATTTGCCAGACGGAGAGCTATGGAGAAAACAGGATTACCGGCAGATAAAATCGGTATAATATTTATATCACCCTGCCCTGCGAAGATGACTTCTGTCAAAGCTCCCATAGGTATCGGACGCTCCGAAGTTGATGCGGTTGTAGCGATTAAGGAAATATACCCGATGCTTCTGCCGCTTATGAGCGATTCAAAAGAAAATCAAGATATTGCGGATTCCGGCAAGATCGGTATCAGCTGGAGCAAGAGCGGCGGCGAAGCAAGTGGACTTCTAAACGACAACTACCTTGCAGCTGACGGCATTGAAAATGTTATTCAGGTTCTTGATGACCTCGAAGATGAAAAGATATCCCAGCTTGACTTTATCGAGCTCAACGCCTGTCCGGGAGGATGTGTCGGCGGAACTTTGACCGTTGAAAACCCTTATGTTGCACGAGCGAAGATAAACCATCTGAGAAAATATATGCCTGTTTCAAAGGGGCATGACACAAGCGATACAAACGCAATCTTCATCGACCGAGAAATTGATTATCTCCCCGTTTTCCGTATCGGGGAAGACATGAAAGACAGCATTCAGAAGATGGCGGCAATTGACGCTCTTCAAAAGCGATTCCCCGGGCTTGATTGCGGAGCCTGCGGTGCACCTACCTGCAGAGCCCTTGCCGAAGACGTTATCATGGGACGTGCAGACGAAAACGATTGCATCCATCTGCTTAAAGGTTATATCAGTAAACTTTCAAAGCAGTATCAATAATAAGAAGGAATAAAAATGACCCTAACCGAGTTAATATCAAAGCTTGACGAGCGTTTCACTATTATAAATCTATCCGATGATGCAGACCAAAGACAGCTTTCAAAAGTATTCTGCTGTGACCTTCTGTCTTTTGCAATGGCACGAAATCCTGCCGATTCGGTTTGGGTGACAGTCATGGGGAATGTCAATACCATCGGTGTAATGTCGCTTACCGACGGAGCTGCTGTTATCATCGCCGAAAACGCCGCTATAGATGAAATCGCCGCAAAAAAGGCTGTGGAGCAGAATATAGCGGTAATAAAAACGGCTCTGCCTGTCTTTGAAACGGCTTTAACCATACACGAACTGATAAAATAATGAAATATTCATACGACCTTCACATACATTCCTGCCTCTCCCCCTGCGGTTCTGATGATTCGCTTCCCTCAAATATCGTCGGGATGGCGGCACTCAAAGGACTTGACATAATCGCTGTGACCGACCACAATTCCTGCGGAAACAGCAGAGCGGTTGATAAGTTAGGTAACGAATACGGCGTTCTGACCGTTCCGGGAATGGAACTCACAACTGCGGAAGAAGTTCATGTAGTTTGCCTGTTTCATAACATAGAAAGTGCAGAAGAATTTTCCGAATATGTTCATTCAAAGCTTCTGCCCATTGAAAATAACGAAGCCGCATTCGGCAAGCAACAGTTTGCAGATGAAGATGACAATATCATTAAAACAGAACCTCTTCTCCTAATAAATGCGACGGAAATCCCCTTTGACGGCGTTTATGATATTGTGAAAACATACAGCGGGATTATGATTCCGGCGCATATCGACAAAAGCAGTACAAGTGTTCTTTCAAACATGGGCTTTATCCCGCCCGACAGCAAGTTTTCGACAGCAGAGATTAAACACATTGGTTATAAAGAAAGGCTAATCGGCGAAAACCCTTATCTTAACGACTGTAATATAATCACAAATTCTGATGCACATTATCTTGAAGACATAAACGAGCCGATTAATTTTTTAGAACTTCGTGAAAAAAGTATTGATTGTTTACTCGATACATTCAATAAGAAGTACATAAAGGGGAGATAGAATTGAAGACGCCGAAACTGTTTTATACTGTGCTTGATAAAATGGGTTTTGACGTGGAATATCCTATCGAAGAGACACCGAAAGAACCTGAAATAAAAAAAGAGCCTACAATAAAGAAAGAAACCATCGCTCCTGTAAAGCAAGAAATAAAGACAGAAGAAATTAAAACAGAAAAAACAAAACCCGAAAAGAAAGAACATAAATCCTTTAAGCTTGAAATCAACCCTGATGTCAAAGAATACATATCAGAAAACCTTACCTTTTTTATAGGCGGAATGGTCTGTATATTAATAGTCCTTGTTGTTGCTGTTTTTGCAGCGATAAACTGGGGAGACATGAAAACAAGGGTTGTAAGAATAAGAGAGATATACGGCGAGGTTACAATTGAGGCGGATTCAAGGACTAAATACGCATCAAAAAACTTAAAGCTTGCTTCCGGTGATATTATTACGCTGAAAAACGACTCAAGGGTCAGACTTCAACTGGACCCCGATAAATTTTTGACAATCGAACCCGACAGCAGTTTGTATATCGATTACACAAACATTGAAAACATGGGCAGCATTACAATTAACCTTCTTTACGGCAGTGCTGTTGTCGAGATGTCAAATGAAATCGGAGCAAAAGACAGCGTTATGGTCGTTACCCCAAACGCAATGATTGATGCACGCAAATCCGTTTTCAGAACTACTTTTGAATACTTCACCGACTATGGCGGATTCCCTGCGAAAATAACAGATATTGAAAATCTTTCGGGAAATCTTAATATTCAGCTTTTTGATGATTCGGGTATTAAATCGGATAACCCGATGATACTTAAAGAAGGAAATTTTGCAAGACTTATAACGACGCCTGAAACTGCAATTTACGGCGGACTCAATAACGAGATTATCTTAGAAAACTTTTCACAGTTTACTCTCACCGAACTGCTTCGTATACAGAATAGTTTTACTCCGTTATCATTCACGACAATTGAACTCAATGATGCTTTGAAAATAGTTTCAGAGCGAAACTTCGTGACAACCCCGGAGGTTACATTACCGGAAACAGTTTCCACAACACCATTTGAACCGATAATCCTCCCTCCTGTGACACTGCCTCCCGACGAAACCTATGAAGACATAACATTTACGACACCTTCTGAAACTTCACCGGTAACTTTACCGACCACTCAGACTATAGGTGAGATGACGGAATATACAGGTGCAAAATGGTGGGAAGTTATTAATTCTATTGAAAGTTCAGACGAAACAGAAGCGACATAATAATGCAAATTTATAACCGGAAGTGAGATACAAAATGTCAAATCTGAGAACACCGATAATAGCGGCATCAATTGCAATAGCCGCCGTAATTATCACGATTGTCGTGCTTGTGACAGGCGGCAACCCTTCGGGCATCTATGTTTCAAACGTAATCGGAAGCGTTTCGATAGCCGACAATAAAGGCGGCGGCAATGCAAGTGCCGATTTGATGCTTGCACAGGGTGATATAATCACGGTCGGACCTGATTCGTCTTGTACTATAACCTATCGCGGCAGAGATAATTCCGAAGAAAACTACATAGTTGTTGACAGCAACAGTCAGATTATCGTCAACTCAAAGTTTTCCGGCAATAATTCGGGAGAACTTTTCCTCAATCGCGGTACTGTAATCACAAACCTTGTCGGCGACAGCAAAGGCGAAGTTAGTATACGTACTGCCAATGCAATGGTTTATGTTCAAAAGACTGTTTCAAAGGTTGCGTATTATGAGAAAGATGGGCGGTCTTACACAGACATAGTGGATTTCATGGGTAACTCGACATTACAGCTTTATGATGTTTCTGGGAATACCTTCGGTTCGCTTGAACCGCTTCTTGAAAAACGTGCAGCTTTAATAATTACCGGCGATGATATTCCATATTTTGAATATTTGAATCTGGAATTTTCGCTCTCCGTTTTAACCGCTTCCGACCTTAAATCGATAATTACCGTTGCACAGCTTGAAGGTGAACTCTTCCCCTACCCTATTGATATTTTAAGAGAAGCATATACAGCCGCTGCGGGAACTCCCCTGCCGCCTCTTCCCGACCAATCAATAACAAGTGAACCGATAATTACGGCAACACCTCTCGAAACTCTGCCTATCGAAACCACAACACCTCCGGCTGTAACCGAAGCACCGCCCAATACAAAACTTACCGTTCCGACACTTGCTCCTCCGACAACAAGACCTCCTGCAACCACCGCAGCGGCGGCAACAACCGTTGATTCATCAAGGATGCTTACTGTAATTTTAGCAGTCGGTGATGATGAATCGATATACGAAGTCCCATATGGCGGCGCACTCGAAAAGCCTGATGATCCCGTACTTGACGGATTCACCTTCACCGGTTGGGACAGAGGTTTTACAAACATAACAGAAGATTGTACCATAACAGCACAATTTTCCGACGGCGGCGGTTTCCCCATCCTTGACCCGGAACCTTCGAACGGATCGGGAGATGACACTCTCACCCACACCGTTACCGTTGTTGTTGCCGGCAGAAGCACTACTGTACAGGTTGTGGACGGTGAATCTGCAAAGCTTCAGACTAATCTGCAGATTGATGGATACAGATTCTTAGGCTGGGATAAAGATTTTTCCGCAATTTATGAAGATACAACAATAACCGCTATTCTTGAACCCATAAACACCCCCTCGACAACTCAAGGTCCCTTCACCGTTACATTCATCATCGACGGAATACAATATCCCGTTGAGGTGGCATACGGCGGGTCGGCAATTCCTCCCTTCTATCCTTCACCCGATTCATTCGGAAATGAGTTTACGGGATGGGACAAACCGACATCAAACATTACCGCAAACACAACTATCACCGCTGTTTATGCAGAATCTACACAGATCTATACTGTAACATTCAATATTAACGGAATGCTTTATGATGTGCAAGTTCGTGAAGGTGAAGCTGCAACTCCTCCCTTCACCCCGACCTCCGATATGCTCGGAAGAACCTTCACAGGATGGGATAAGTCACTTCTTAATATCAGAGCAGACCAGCTAATTACTGCACAATATCAGCAATTTTAGAAAAAACGGCGGGAGTTAATGAACTCTCGCCGTTTCTTTAATTTGCATATTCTCGGACTTTAAATCTGTATTCATCGTTTACGACAATCAGTTGAACATAATCTCCCGATTTGACTGATGTTTCAAGAAGCTGTTTTGACAGAAGGTTTTCTATCGAAACGGTGATATCGTGACGAAGCTTTCGAGCACCTGTATGTGCATCTTTGCTGTTGTCAGACGTTCCGCCTGATAATTTTTTCACTGCTTCGTCGGTAAATTCAAGGGTTATGTCAAGTGTTTTTGCACGATTTTTAAGCTCCTGCAAAAGCTTCCTTGCAACCATCATCATATCATCATCTGACAGCTTGTTAAAGATAATGATATCGTCAAGACGATTGAGCAGTTCTGTTTTGAAAAGCTTTTTAATCTCAGACAAAACATTCGCTTTTCGTGACTCCATATCTGTTGCAGACGGCGAAAATCCGAATGAACGTTCCTTATTCAGGTGTTCTGCTCCGATATTTGAAGTAAGGATGATAATCGTGTTTTTGAAGCTGACACTCCTGCCGTTGCTGTCGGTTAAAACGCCGTCTTCTGTTATTTGAAGCAGAATATTAAACACATCGGTATGTGCTTTTTCAATCTCGTCAAATAAAATAATACAATACGGCTTGCGGCGAATCTTTTCTGTAAGCTTGCCGCCGTCTTCAAATCCTACATATCCCGGAGGTGCTCCGATTAACTTTGAAACGCTGTGCTTCTCCATATATTCGGACATATCAAGTTTGATGAGTGCGTTTTCATCACCGAAAAGAAGATCTGCAAGTGCACGTGCAAGCTCCGTTTTTCCTGAACCGGAAGGACCTGAAAACAGGAAACTTGCCATAGGTCGGTTAGGGTCACGAAGCCCCGAACGGCTTCTTCTCACCGCACTTGCAACAGCAGTAACAGCTTGACTTTGCCCGATAACTCGTTTTGAAAGTTCCGATTCAAGTGCAAGAAGCTTCTCCTCTTCTGTTGCAGTGAGTTTTGACATCGGAAGACCTGTTGACAAAGAGATAACCTCTGCAATACTTTCTTCGGTGACAACGGGACGCGGCGTTTTTGATGCTGTTTTTCTGCCGCTCGAACGTTCTATCATATTTTTCAGCTCTTCCGCCATGCGTTCAAGTGTCTGCGGTTCTTTTGAAAGCTTAAGTTTTGCACCGGATGCCGCTTCATCAATAAGGTCAAGTGCCTTATCGGGAAGAAAACGTTCGGGAATAAATCGTACCGACATTTTAACCGCCGCTTTTATCGCTTCATCGGTGATTGAAACGTTATGAAAATCTTCATACAACTTCTTCAAACCATGAATCATATTTATTGTTTCATCTTCGGTCGGTTCATTAACCATGATCTGTTGGAAACGGCGTTCAAGAGCTGAATCCTTTTCGATATATTTTCGATACTCGCTTATCGTAGTAGCACCGATAATCTGGAGTTCTCCCCTTGCAAGCATGGGTTTGAGGATATTTGCAGCATCAATAGCACCCTCTGCCGCACCTGCACCCACAACAGTATGAAGTTCGTCTATAAAAAGTATTATCGTTTTATTTTCAATAACTTCTTCGATAACCTGTTTTAGTCTGTCTTCAAAATCGCCGCGATATTTTGCTCCGGCAAGCATTGATGTGAGGCTGAGCGAGAAGATATGCTTACCCTTGAGGGTGTCGGGAACGCGACCCGAAACTATAGCCTGTGCAATTCCTTCAACAACCGCGGTCTTACCCACACCGGCTTCGCCGATGAGGCAAGGGTTATTTTTTGTACGCCTTGAAAGAACCCTTATGACGTGCTCAATCTCACGCTCACGCCCGATTACAGGGTCTGATTTTTTATCTTTTGCCGCTTGTGTCAAGTTTTTGCTGTATTTTTGGAGGGTCGGAGCTTTCACGGAAGGGTTATATATCTGAACCTCCATATTGTTGATACCGGTGCAAGCGGAAAGCAGTTTTTGAATATTCCCGCCCGACTCGTTTATGATCATAACCGCTGTGCTTCCGTCTTCAAGCAAAATTGCCTGCAAAAGATGCTCAGTACCGACAAGACGGCTGCCTGAATCGGCAGCAACACGATAGGCGTGTTCGATAATCCGCTTTGTATTCGGAGTGACTGCATCTTCGGAAACGGTAGTCAGTTCACCCCTACCGACAAGCTCAATGATTTTATTCAGTATATCATCTTCTTTTATACCGCAAACACGAAAAATACTCGAAGCAGTGCTGCCATGTTCAGAAACAAGACTGTATAGAAGATGCTCGCTCCCAACATAGGTGTGCCCGAGTTTCCCGGCTTGAACAAAAGCCTTATTAATTACTACATTCGCCTTTTTTGTGAAGCTATCCAGATTATACATATATAAATGCTTACTCTTTTCGCTTTATTTATATAAATAGTATATCCAAGTTTTTATATTTGTTTCATCTATTACCAAATAATTTTATCATAAAAAGGCTCAAAACTCTGTCGAAAATACTGT
>JAISIC010000023.1 GCA_031262225.1 Ruminococcus sp.
ATCGGCACCGAAGAACTCGGGCATATGGAGATGATCTCCGCTATGGTTTATCAGCTAACCCGCGACCTTTCAGTTGAACAGATTAAGGCTCAGGGGTTTGGTGACTATTTTGTTGACCACACAACCGGCATATATCCTATCTCTGCCTCGGGGATTCCGTTTTCTGTTGCGCCTATCCAGTCAAAGGGTGACATAATCACCGATTTGACTGAAGACATGGCGGCGGAACAAAAAGCCCGCACCACCTACGACAACATTCTGAGGCTTATTGACGACCCCGATGTGAAGGATGTAATCCGCTTTCTGCGTGAGCGCGAGATCGTTCACTATCAGCGTTTCGGCGAAGGTCTTTCCTTCACACAGGATAACCTTTCGGCACGAAATTTCTACGCTATGAATCCTGAATATGACCTATCAAAACCCTGTATAGGATAAACTCAAAAATCACTCCGCAACCGGGAGCACTAACCTTTGGCGGAGGTATCACCTCATAGCTAAAATACCCCCGCGGAATGCCCGCGGGGGCTCCCCGCGTCTTTTTTTATTTATCTATTGACTTTTGATAAAAAAGTGCTATAATATTGTTATGAACATTTTACCTGCTTTCTTAATGACCCTCATCGCCGGGCTTTCCACAGGGCTTGGCGGGGTTATTTCGGTACTTTCAAAGAAACAAAATACCAAGTTCTTAGCCGCCGCTCTCGGCTTTTCGGCGGGGGTTATGATCTATGTTTCGATGGCGGAACTTTTTGTCGAAGCTCGTCTATCTCTGGGTGAAATTTACGGTGCAAAAAAAGGCATGATTATCACCGTTATCGCATTTTTCGCAGGTATGATTTTAATCGCCGTTATCGACAAATTAATCCCCGAAAAGGAAAACCCCCACGAGTTCAAACACAAAGGTGACACGCCTATGTTTGATACCCGTGAATCAAAAAAGCCGCGGAATGCTTTGGTGAGAACAGGGCTAATGACCGCCCTCGCTCTGACAATCCACAACTTCCCCGAGGGGCTTGCGACATTCATCGCGGCACTGCACGAGCCCGGAATTGCTATCCCCGTAACCGCCGCAATCGCTCTCCATAACATCCCCGAGGGTGTCGCTGTGGCAATGCCGCTTTATTTTGCAACAGGAAACCGCAAAAAAGCCTTGGGATATTCATTTTTATCGGGGCTTTCAGAGCCGCTCGGTGCAATCATCGGCTATTTTCTGCTCCGTGCATTTATAGGGAGCTTCGCAACCCCGCGAGCACTCTTTGGAATTATCTTCGCGGCGGTCGCCGGAATCATGGTATTTATCTCGATTGACGAGCTTCTCCCCTCCGCCCGCGAATACGGCGAGCACCATATTTCAATCTACGGTTTTGTCGCCGGCATGGCGGTCATGGCAACAAGTTTAATTCTTTTTATGTAAGCAAAATCAGAGGTATATATGAGACGTTTTTTAAGGATATTTTCGATTATTTTATGCGTATTTTTAATAGGTTGCACCAAAACTCCCGACGTGCCCGAATACGCATATAAATCATTTTTAATATCATCTTCCGGCGAAGAATATTCTAATATTTACGGTGCGGTTTATAAAGACGGCATTTTAACTCTGCTTATTCAAACCGATACCGGTTATTACATATGCCTTATGAATGAGGAAGGTCAGATAACCGACAAAACGCCGCTTGAAGCCTCAACGTCGGATATTATTATTAACTATACAGAACTTTCATATTCAGAGGACGGCAAACTTTTTTCAAATAAAACAACAGCTTATATCGAAGAAAACGGCAATATTACCGGCAAAGAAGAAGCGGTTATTTTCGATGAAAATTTCAATGAAATCGAAGTTTTTGATCTGTATATTAAGCCCGATTTGAGAATTGAAAACACACTTCAATCCGACCTGCCGAATTTTAATTTATACACAGTCAGACTGCGTTATGTTTTTGAAATTCCAAACGAAGAATACATAATTATCGGGGAAAATTCAAGTGTTTATATTGCGAAAAAGGTCGAAGTTTCAGATGACTCAAACCGCGAAATTATAACGATTGCAGACATGATTTCCAATTCAGAACTGGAAAGGCTTGCGGCTGATTATTATGAAGTCAATCCGCTTGTAAAAGTTGAACATAGAAACTACAATACTGACAATGATTTACAAACTGCGATGACGAAACTGAATCTTGACCTGCTTGCCGGAGAAAACATCGACATGACTGTTATCTGGATGCTTTCCGAAGTCCCCTTTATAAGCAACGCAAAGAAAGGAATGTACACCGATCTTTTACCGTTTTTTGAATCCGACCCCGATATTTCATACTCCGATCTTGTCACATCAGTAGCAGATGCTTCACTAATTGACGGCAAGCTTTACAGTGTTGCTCCAACCTTCACCATCAAGGCACTTGCGGGCAGAAGCGATATATTCACCGATTCGGAATATAAAAATTTCACAGAGCTTAAAAACATTGCAGACGAGAGCGGACGTGAGCTTTCTGATTTTACTGTCAGACGTATTTTTGTATATGCGTATATAAGGGATTCGATTGAAACATATATCGACCGCGATAATAAAACTTGCAGCTTCAATTCCCCGGAATTTATCGAACTTTTGGAATATGCAAAAAGCCTTCCGACAGAGTATACAACAGATAATGCATCAGCTGAAAATATCGAAAAAATGCGAGCAGACAAGATACTTTTCAGTACCGTCTATATAAATAGTTATCGTTCTGTTTTAGAGAAAGAAACGCTTGATTTTGGTACCGATATTACCGTTTTCGGATACCCGAACGGCAGAGATAACGGCATTGAAGCACAGCTTCGCAACGAACTTGCGATTGTCGATTCTTCAAAGCACAAAGACGCTGCGTGGGGTTTTATTAAGTATGTTTTATCCAATGGTTATATCAACCAGAATCCCAATCAGACAACTTTTCCGATGGTCAGATCGCGCCTTCTTTATCTTCGCGAAAATGCCGGGAAAAAGTCATATACAAGCGACACCGGCGAACGCGTTACGAACCGGTTATATGTAACATATCCGAACACAGATATTGAATATGAACTTCCCGAAATAACCGAAGATGACCTTTCACAAGTTGACGATATTATAGACAGCGTGAGCAGGGTTTTCCACTTTGATTATCAGCTTGATAAGATAGTAATTGAAGAGCTTGACATTTTCTTTGCGGGAGAAAGAGAAGCCGTCGAAACCGCGAAAATTCTTGATGATCGGGTTTCTACATATCTTGCAGAATAAAAAGTGATTATGCCATATTTTGCCATAGACAAACCCGTTTTTTTGTGCTATAATTATCTAAAGAGTTTATGAAAGGGTAAATTGATGGATTATGCGGGCACTATAAAACAGATTTTGACAAAGCTTTCCCCACCTCCGACCGTTTACCTTCATAGCTTTGGTTGCAGACAGAATGTTTCTGACGGTAACAGTCTTCTCGGAAAGATCCTTGACATGGGGTTTGCGGAAACGGACGACATTAACACCGCCGCATTGATAATATATAACACCTGTGCGGTCCGCGAATCGGCTGAAAAAAAAGTCTTAGGCATTATCGGTGAATTAAAGCATATAAAAGAAAACAACCCCGATGTTATCATCGCAGTTTGCGGTTGCATGGTTCAACAGCCGCAGATTATCGAGCTTATAAAAAACAGCTACCGGCAGGTTGATTTTTGTTTCGGAACCTTTGCATACGACAAATTCCCCGAGCTTTTATATAACGCTCTCACCGACCGCAATCTCCGCTTTCAATATGATATCACAGAATATAAAAACGAATACAGCAACTTTAATTTACACCAAGAAGACAACGAAAGAGCGGAAATTCCCATAATGCAAGGCTGTAATAATTTTTGCACATATTGCATTGTTCCATACGTTCGCGGGCGTGAAAGAAGCCGACCTATCGGCGATATTTTGGCTGACATAAAAACCCTTGCAGACAAAGGCTACAAAGAGATAACCCTTTTGGGGCAGAATGTGAATTCCTATGGCAACACCCTAAAGCCGCCTGTCCCCTTTTCAAAACTTCTAAAAAGAGCGGCAGAGGTAGAGGGGGATTTTATTCTTCGCTTCATATCATCCCACCCAAAAGATATGCGAAAGGATGTTATAGACGTAATTGCGGATAGCCCTAAAATATGCAAAGAGATTCACCTGCCGCTCCAGTCGGGAAGCAATCGCATATTAGAACTGATGAACAGGCATTATTCACGCGAAATGTATATGGAAATCGTGAAATATGCAAAAAAACGCATCCCGGGCTGTAAGATTTCAACCGACATTATCATCGGCTTTCCGGGTGAAACGGAGTATGATTTTGAGCAGACAATTGACATAGTAAAAGAGGCAGAGTTCAGTCATTTATTCACCTTTATCTATTCAAAGCGAAAGGGCACAAAAGCCGCTTTGATGGAAGATAAAACAACAGATTTGCAGAAGCGAATCCGCATGACAGAACTAATATCAGTACAGCGAAAAATAGCCGAGCGACGAGAAAATGAAATAAAATAAAATAAATAGGAGAAATGGTCATGGATATAATCACACAGGCAAGAGAACTTGGAGCGGCAATTCAAGCAGATGAACGCTTCACGGCGTTTAATGAAATCAAAAAGTCGATGGATACCGACGAGACTTTACAGGCTAAAATTTCGGCGTTTAATCTACAGCGTCTTAATCTTGATAACGAACTTAGCAAGGACGAAAAAGACACCGATTTCATGTCGGATCTCAATAATAAAATCAAGGCTCTTTATGCCGACATAATGAACGACGCGAAGATGAAAGAATATGAAGAAGCGAAAAAGTCGCTTGAAACTATGATAACACAGATCAACACAATAATCGAAATTTCTGTCAACGGCGGCGATCCTTTAACCTGCGATCTCACCGCTTGCACCCACAACTGCAGCACCTGCGGAGACCGTTGCCACGGCGGGGCATGACGCATGAGTCTTTTCGCTTTGATACGCGCCCGCCGACAGAGGCAAATAAATCACAAATTTAATTAACAGGACGATAATATGGAGGAAAAGACGTTTGCAACCCCTCTTATCGACGCTTTAGACCGCTCGAAGATATCGCCGATGATGCGGCAGTATCTTTCTGTGAAGGACCAGTACAAAGAGCATATTATATTTTTCCGTCTCGGCGATTTTTACGAGATGTTTTTCGATGATGCCGTAACGGTGAGCAGAGAACTTCATCTCACCTTAACAGGGCGTGATTGCGGACTGTCCGAACGTGCTCCGATGTGCGGCGTGCCTTTTCATTCGGCGGACACATACACAAAAAAGCTTTTGGAAGCCGGTTTCCGTATTGCGATTTGCGAGCAGATTACCGAATGCGGAATGACCTCCGCCCCTGACGGCAAAAACTTAGTACAGCGTGCGGTCGTTAAAATCCTCACAAAAGGTACGATAACCGAAGGCGAACTGCTCGGCGATGATAAAAACAATTTCCTTGCGGCAGTTTATATCCGCTCCGAAGACTATGCTGTTGCCTTTGCCGACGTTTCAACCGGCGATGTTCATGTCAGTACAAAAAATCTTGACAAGGGTTCTGAAAATGAAATTATAAGTGAGCTTTCGCGGTTTTCGCCGGTTGAAGTTATCTTCAACGAGAAATTTTTAGATTTCAGACGTGCCGGAAGCTTTATAAAATCGTCGCTGGGCGGTTCGGGAAGTCTTCTTGATGATGCAGATTTTGATCTCAGACTTCGCGAAAAAATCCTTCTTTCGCAGTTTTCTAAAGGTGACTTAACAGAACTTAATCTAACCGCAGATTCGGCTGAAACTGCCGCTTTATGCGGGCTTTTCGGTTATATTTACGATAATCGCAAGGTTGATGTCGGGCGATTCACGAAGATAAACCGTTATGACAGCGACCAGTATCTTTCGCTTGACATGACAGCAAGACGAAACCTCGAACTTTTTGAAACGCTCCGAAACAAAGAGCGTAGAGGAAGCCTTCTCTGGGCAATAGACGGTGCAAAAACTTCGATGGGGAAAAGGCTCTTGAAGTCATACCTTGACAAGCCTCTCCTCTCCCCCGCTATGATAATAAACAGGCTTGATGCAACAGAGGAGCTTATTAAAAACGCGGTTATTCACTCGGAAATAATCGAGCTTTTTACCGGCATTTTCGACCTTGAACGGCTGATGTCACGAATTATGTATATGAGTGCCACACCTCGTGACCTGCGTTCTTTGACGAGTACACTCCAAAAACTCCCTCAGATAAAGGCGCTTTTAAATCCGCTTAATACGACAAATATGAGAAAAATCAATGAAAACATCGACCCGAAAAATGACCTTGTCGGTTTAGCCGCCCTCCTTAATAATGCAATTTCCGATGAACCGCCCGCACAGGTTAAGGACGGCGGATTTATTAAGGACGGATTCAACGATGAGCTTGACAGATACAGAAAGCTTTTGAGGGATTCAAAAACGGTACTTGACGCATATGAAGCAAAAGAACGCGAAGCGACGGGAATTAAGGGCTTGAAGGTTATTTATTCGCGGAATGTCGGTTATGTTATCGACGTGACAAAATCACAGCTGGGGAAAATCCCCGATTATTTTGTCAGACGTCAAACCTTAACCGGAAGTGAACGCTATGTTACCGATGAACTTAAAAAGATCGAAACAGATATCATATCTGCGGATGAAAAAATAACCGAACTTGAAGCCGATATCTTCGATGAACTGCGTCGATTCACGGCAGAGAGACTTGACGAGATTCAACAAACAGCAGAGTCTCTTGCAGAGCTTGATGTAATGTGCTCATATGCTTTGACTGCGATAAAAAATAACTACTGTAAGCCGGAGATTGCTCTTGACGGGGTTATACATATCAAAGACGGCAGACACCCTGTTGTTGAGCTGATGCAGCGATCCGAACCGTATGTTCCGAATGATGTGTATCTTGACTCAAATGAAAACCGATGCTATATCATCACCGGTCCGAATATGTCCGGTAAATCAACCTTCATGCGGCAGACAGCACTCATAACACTCCTTGCACAGATCGGTTCGTTTGTCCCTGCTTCCTATGCGAAGATCTCCATTGCCGACAAGATTTTCACCCGTGTGGGAGCTTCCGATGACCTCACTTCCGGGCAGTCAACATTCATGGTCGAGATGACCGAAGTTGCCGATATTTTAAAAAACGCCACAAAACGTTCCCTCGTTATTTTAGATGAAGTCGGTCGCGGAACTTCGACGATAGACGGCGTTTCAATTGCCACAGCAGTTGCAGAATATATTTCATCCGAAAAGAAATTAGGTTGCAGAACGCTTTTTGCCACACACTATCACGAGCTTATCGCCCTTGAAGGAAAGATTCCCGGAATAAAAAACTACTGCGTTGCAGTAAAAAAGCGCGGTTCTGAGATAAAATTCTTACGCAAAATAATGCCGGGGGGAACCGATGACAGCTACGGTATTGACGTTGCAAGGCTTGCCGGAGTCCCCGGAAAGGTGCTCGCAAGAGCTTCGGAGATTTTATCAGAACTTGAAGCATCGCAGGACAAGCCGACAGCTTCAAACCGACCGCAGATATCAATCGAAGCAATGTCAGATAAAGAGATAACCGAGCGTCTTCGCAAGGTCAACCTCAACGAATATACCCCCGTCGATGCTATGTTTCTGCTAAAGGAACTCATAGCAATCGCAAACAGTTAAAATTATGTCAAAGATTAAGGTATTATCCAAAGAAACAGCAGAGCTTATTGCGGCGGGCGAGGTTATCGAACGTCCGCTTTCGGTTGCAAAGGAACTTATTGAAAACGCCGTTGACAGCGGGGCTCATAAAATTACCGTTGAAATAACCGGCGGCGGCATAAGTTATCTTCGTGTGACCGACGACGGCTGCGGCATACCGTTTGAAGAGGTCCCGACCTCCTTTATGCGTCATGCGACAAGTAAAATAGAGACCGGTGCAGATCTCTCAAATATAATCACACTCGGTTTTCGCGGCGAAGCACTTGCTTCAATCTGTGCCGTTTCCAAAGTTGAACTCTTCACCAAAGAAACTGGGTCCGATTTCGGTGCGCACTACACCGTTACCGGCGGCGAAGAGGGCGCTTTGGAGCGTGTGGGCTGCCCCGTCGGCACAAGTATAATCGTCCGCGACCTTTTCTATAATATCCCCGCACGTCTGAAATTCCTCAAAAAGGACGTCTCAGAGGGCAATGCCGTTGCCGGTATAGTCCGAAAAATCGCGCTCTCACATCCCGAAATCTCCTTTTCCTTTATCAGAGATAACAATCATGACTTCCAAACCTCGGGCGACGGAGACCTTTACGCCTGCATATACGCAGTACTCGGAAGGCAGTTTGCCGCTTCGCTTACAAAGGTTGATTACGTCCTCGGCAGTATTGAAGTTTCCGGCTTTATTTCAAAGCCCCTCTTTGCCCGTGCTAACCGAAGCTTCCAAAACTTTTTCATCAACGGACGTTATATCCGTTCGTTTATCTGCCAAAATGCCCTTGAAGAGGCCTATAAAAATAACATCATGACCGGGAAATTCCCTGCCTGTGTGCTCCATATAACTCTTCCGCCTTCGATTATGGACGTGAACGCCCATCCTGTCAAGCTTGACGTGAAATTTTCCGACGAAAAGCTAATCTTCGACAGCATCTATTTTGCGGTCAAAAACGCCATACTCCTCGGAAATAACGAAACCGATATTGAAATTAAAGCACCGACAATTGATAACAGCACTAAATTTGATTACAAGTCCGACTATAAATATATCATTCCGAAGATTCATGAAGATTTTGTCGAAAAACAAACGATAATTACACAAACCGCCTTTGAAATCCCTGTTTCAGAGCCGCAGATACAGATTGTAAATAATCCCGAAATTAAGCTTTTGGGCGAAGCCTTTGCAACCTATATCATCTGCGAATATGAGACCGATCTTTACATGATCGACAAGCACGCCGCACATGAAAGAATTTTGTTTGAAGGGTTGAGGTCGAAGGCAGAGCCGTTAAAATGTCAGTACACCCTTACAGAGACGGCTGTTACCGTCACCGACGATGAGATGGCGGCGATAACCGAATTTTCGGACGAACTGTCAAAAATCGGATATGATTTTGCGATAACAGGCGGCATAATAACAATAACGGGTATCCCGTCTATTCTTGATGACAGCGACATTTCCGATACCTTCACCGAGATTGTGGATAACCTTCGCGAACATAAAAATAACCCGCTTCCCGAAATAATCGACAATCTTTACCACACCATAGCCTGTAAAGCGGCGATTAAGGGAAATCGCGAAACGGGACGGGAAGAGCTTTACAGCCTCGCTTTAAGGGTGCTTTTTGACGACAGTATACGATACTGTCCCCACGGCAGACCCTGTTTATTCAAAATCTCACAGAGGGAGCTTGAGCGTAATTTCAAACGAATTGTCTGAAAAAGTTTTGATACTCACCGGTCCGACCGCCTCCGGGAAGACGGCTTTGGCTGTTGCTCTTGCAAAGGCTTATGGCGGTGAAATAGTTTCGGCGGATTCGATGCAAATATATAAAGGGTTGGACATAACCACCGCAAAGCCCACCCCTGCGGAGCTTGAAGCCGTCCCCCACCATCTTATCGGGGTAATCTCTCCGACCGTCTCCTTTTCTGTCGCAGATTATATCCCCCTTGCCAAGGCGGCAATCGCAGACATACTTTCACGGGGCAAAACGCCGATTATCACCGGCGGAACGGGGCTTTACATCAAGTCACTCCGCGACGGGATAAATTTTTCAAAAGACGGAACCGATTTTTGTGTTCGCCGTCGGCTTCAAAGCGAGCTTGATTCACATGGTAACAAAGCTTTGTGGGAGAGGCTTTCTTCCCTCGACCCGGAATCGGCGGGAAAAATCCACCCGCAAAATGCTATAAGGGTTATCAGAGCACTTGAAATTATCGAGACAACCGGCAAAAAGTTTTCGGATTATCGAAAAGAGGCGGTAAAAGGCAGTTCAGACGCAGACTTCATCGGCTGTTATCTTGATTATGATAACAGAAACACCCTTTACAGCCGCATTAACAGACGTGTTGACGAGATGATCTGCAATGGAATGGTTGCTGAATGTAAAGCCGCCTATGAAAGCGGCGAATATACGGGCACGACTGTTTCGCAGGCGATCGGATACAAGGAGCTTATCCCTTACCTTAACGGCGAAACGTCTCTGAAAGAAGCCACAGAGCAGATTACGCAGTCCACCCGACGCTATGCCAAACGCCAGCTGACATGGTTTCGCCACGATGAGCGGCTGACCCCTATTATAGTCCCCGATGACTGCAATTTCGACGAAATTTTCATAAAAATCAATGATTTTTTCAGTAATTATCAAAGATAATAAGAAAAGTAAAAAAAATTGCTAACAAATTATGAATTTTTCTTGAAAACTATAGCTATTTTTTTTATTATATGTTATAATAAAATATGTGGAATTTCATTTCCGCAAAGGGGAGCAATTTTGGGGTGGAAATATGAATAAAGCTATAAATTTACAGGATGTTTTTCTTAATCAAGTCAGAAAAGAAAAAATACCCGTTACAGTTTACCTAACAAACGGCTTTCAGTTCAAAGGAATCGTCAGAGGCTTTGACACATATTCAATTATTGTGGACTCGGAAGGAAAACAGGAACTTATCTTCAAACATGCCGTTTCAACAATAATGCCGGTTAAACCGGTTCATATCCTTGACGACAACACCCAAAACACATGAAAACTTTTACCGTTAAAATCGTAATACTACTCGTTTGCGTCTTGGTTTTAGTTACCTTCATAAATCAGCTTCTGCTGTTTTTGCGAACCGATTACAAAACTGAAACCGCGGTGAGCATCTCGTCAACAGAGGTCGTGCGAATAACCGGGATTTATGTTAGAGATGAGACGATCCTCCCCTTAGACGGGATTTATGCAAACGATGTTCTCAAATACACCGTGACAGACGGCGGCAAAGTCGCGGCAGATTCGATTATAGCCGAAGTTTATGACAGCAGGTTTGATATTGAAACTTCAAACAGGATCGCTGACATAGACGAAGAAATTCGCATATTAAATGAACAGCAAAACCCCGGTGCAACATCGGTTGCACAGCCCGAATTTATCTCCTCCCTCATTGGCAGTGCATATCAATCCGTTTTAATCGCAAATTCCTCTGATGACCTGTCACTCCTCCCCGACTCACGGACAGAGCTTCGCACCCTCATGGGTATATACAGCATCATCACCAAATCGGAAGCAGGTTTCGACTCGAAAATCGAGGAGCTTTCAATACAGCGTGACACTTTGAAAAGTCAGCTTCATCCCCCGGTCGGCACGATTTATTCCGGCGACTCCGGCTATTTCATAAGCTATACCGACGGCTTTGAGAATATCCTCACCCCCGAAGCAGTTCCTACTCTCACCATAGAACGCATAGATTCGGTTATTGACGGTTTTGGTGCAAGTTTCATGGGCGTCCCGGCAGTCGGGAAATTGGTCTCCGGTTACAACTGGCAGATGGTCGGTATTGTAGACCCCGCCTCAGCTGACTTCAAGACAGGTGCGAAAGTTTTGCTGGGGCTCCCCGAAAAGGACGTTTCGGTAACCGCCGCCGTTGACATGGTGCTTGAAACACCCGACCCGGACAAGCGTATCATCGTTTTATCCTGCTCTGAGTTTCGCACCCAATTCGCTTCAAGCCGCACCGACACCGCCGACATTGTCCTAAACGATTTCACCGGCATCCGCGTTCCCCGCTCCGCTATCCGATTTAACACGGCTAACGAAAAGGGTGTATATATACTGCAAGGTGAACGTGTATCTTTCAAAAAAATCGACGTGATATTCGAGTCGCAAGATTATGTGATTTCATCTTCCCCGGACAGTTCATATATAGCACTATACGACGACATTATCACAGACGGGGTTGACACTGCCGCCGCAAATGCTGTGGAGTTAATCACGGAAGCAACTTCGGAAGAGGATATATTAACATGAGCCTTTCGGAAAATTACAAAAGAATTTCTTATGAAATCGCCGAAGCAAAGGCACGATATCGGAGCAACGACGAGAAGGTAAGGCTTATGGCGGTGACAAAAACTGTTCCGCCCGAAATCGTGAATGAAGCGATTGCTCTCGGTATTGATCTTTTAGGCGAAAACAGGGTGCAGGAATTTCTCTCAAAAAAGGATAGTTACAGCCCCGCAGAGATTCACTTTATCGGCTCGTTGCAATCAAACAAGGTACGAAAAATAATCGAGCTTACAAGTATGATTCATTCCGTTGACAGTGTAAGTTTGGCAGATGAAATCAACCGACAGTCAACCCTTGCCAAGATAAAAACAGACGTTTTGATTGAAATAAACATCGGCGATGAAGACAGCAAATCCGGCGTTTTGCTAAAAGATTTTGATTCGCTTGCAGAGCATCTCATAAGCTTACAAAATATAAATCTTCGCGGCATTATGGTTATCCCGCCGCCGGGAAATGAAGAATATTTCTTCGCAAAAACTAAGGATTTATTTGATAAGACAAAAGAAAAATACAATACTTTTGACACCCTTTCAATGGGTATGTCGGGAGACTTCAAAGAAGCAATAAAGCATGGTTCAAATATAGTCAGAGTTGGCTCAGCACTGTTTGGTGCACGAATATAAATACTATTTTGGCAAAGGAGAAACGAGCATGAGCGTTTTCGCAAATTTCATAAACTACTTCAAAGGTGACGATGACGATGAGATCTTCGTTGGCGAAGAGCGTAGCGGTGATCCCGAGCACACCGCAAGCGTGAAACCGGATGAAAGACGCCGTCACGAAATCGGACGCACCATCAACGTCAACGCAACCGCACAGCTTCTTGTTATTCTTGAAAAACCGAATAACTTCCATGACGTGCGTTCCATCGCCGATCA
>JAISIC010000081.1 GCA_031262225.1 Ruminococcus sp.
GCTGATGCCGCCGTTGCCGAATACGAGGATGAGAAGGATGATGACCCAGATGATGTTGATGTTGATACTACCAAGATTTAATCCGCACATAAGAGATACTCTCCTTATAAAATTTTTGAAGATATCGCCTTAAAAAAAGCACAAGCCGCCTGTACCGCACGGCTTTAATCGCGATTTCCCGGCACTCTTCATAGTTTTATATTATGCGGTTCGGCAAATTTGGTGACGATCTAATTTACAGACTCCCTTTCCGACGTTTTGTCCGGCATCATCACCGTTGCCGTGAATATTCCATTAACAGACTTTACTATAAAATGCCCGCTGTATTTTTTTGCAACGGCTTTAATTATTTGAAGTCCGAGCCCCGCATGACCGTCGCCTTTGGTTGAAGGTACCGGAACATTGTCCGGAATACCGTCTGTTTTTACGTCTTCACCGCAAGAATTTTCAAAACAGATTATTATCATTTCATCTCTATGCAGGAGACTGACATTAATAACCCGTGCCGTTGCAGGAAGCTCTGTGCACGCCTCAATTGCATTATCCCAAAGGTTTGCAAAGAGCGCGGTTATGTCGATACTCTCCATGAAAGAGATATCAATATCCTCCACCCGCAAAACAAGCTTGATGCCGTTTGTTTTTGCGGCTCTGATTTTCTGCGTCATAACAATCGACAGGATGGGGCTTTTTGTCTGAAACTCATCAAAAAGCATATCCATCTTTTCGTTTAGAGCCTTTGCATAATCGTTGTAGTGTTCATTGCCCGCCGCCGTAATTTCGGTTAAAATGGTCATGTGTTTTCTTATGTCATGCACAAGGCGGCGATAGTGGGTGTAGTTGTCCATCATCTCGTTATAATGGGTTATCTGCAAAGCGTTCTGCTGCTTTATGATATCTGTTTCATATTTGAGTTTATAAAGAACCGCGATTTGATGAATCCCATATACCACAATGACATTAAGTGTAAAAAAGCCGAATATCGTTGCCAAAAGCACAGACAGATTTTCCATGTCGGAAACGTGATTTATCATATAGTTGAAGAGGAACCCTTCAAAGAGCAGCATAAAAATAAGTATTATTATTTCACCCCGCCCGATTTTGGTTCCGGCGCGTTTTGTCGCAATAATACTTCCGATACGGAGAACGGCAAAGCACAAAACCGTGCTTGCAAGAAGCCCGACAGCCGATTCTGTTTCGGTGAAAGCCATTCCCGATTCAAAACTCCCCGTTGAACCGAACGACGTTAAAACCATCGCTGCCGTTTCGGAGAGTGAAAACATCATGATAAGGATAAGGTTATAAAAGATCGCAGGGTTCGGCTTTGCCTTAAAGAGGGTGAAGCAGAGCACATTAATGACTGCAAATGAAGTTATTGCATTGAGGATAGGGATTTCTAAGGCATTGACACCGCAGATGACTAAAAAGGATACAATAAACCCGATCAAAAGCGGAGCTTTCCCGGGATATTTTTTCGGAAAGATATCGGAAAGAAAATGCAGAGTGAATCCTGTGGTAAAGAGGTTATAAAGAACCTGTGAGATTATCGTTAAAGCGGTAACAGGAATATCAACCATGAGGCTTATCTCCCGGAAAAGCTTGCTATAGCATTTCCGGCTACAGCTGCCAAAAAGTCATTTTTAACCCGGAATGCAACCGGCAGAAGTGCTCCGCCTGTCATCTTCACGCTGCAGTCGTCGGTTACAGCCTTAACATGAGACAGATTAACGATTATGTCGCGGCGTATCTTAAAAAATCCGTGCGGAGATGTTTTTTCATAAAGATCTTCAAACTTTTCGCGGAGTGTATACATTTTGCTTTTTGTCACGGCGATGATATCGTTTCGGGCAACGCAGTGCAGATATATAATTTCCGACGGTGTGAGCATCGTCAGCCCTTCCGTTGTTTTGAAGGCTATACGCCGTTCTGATTCGTCCTTAAACCGACGGAAAAACTCATCCATGACATTCTTAACAGTCTTGTCGGTGAGGGGTTTTGAAACGAGCGAAAGCGGGAAGACTTCATAAGCGGCAAGGGCAAAGGCAGTGTAGTTTGTGACATATACAATAGGAGCCCCGATACCCTTTTCGCGAAGCTTTTTTGCCGTCTCAAGACCGTTTGAGCAGGGCATCTCAATATCCAAAAAATAAAGGTCAAAAGAGCCTTCAAGAAGCTTTTCGGGAGAGGTACAGGAGCAGATCTCGCTGTAAGGAATCCCTCTGCGAGACAGGTCTTTTTTTACAGCCGCTTCATTGTGACACAGATCGACTTCTTCGTCGTCACAGATCGCAATACGCAACATATGTTCACCTTTTGGTTAAACGCAAGGCGGAATAATTAATTCCGCCCGTTTTATGGTCAGTTTGAATGCCGTGCTAATCGTATTTTACCATGCGAATAGACTTTATGGCACGGCTTTAGTAAGACATTGAATGTGCGAACTCGTACTTGGGGATGTTGTCCTTGATTTTCGATACTTCGATGAACTCTTCTTGATGAGCGACAAAGATATCCACAAGATACGGATCGAAATGCCTGCCGCTGTCGGAGACGATGATTTCCGCCGCCTTTTCGTGGGAGAAAGGCTTTTTATAGGGGCGTTCGGAAACAAGAGCATCATAAACATCGGCAATTGCAACAATTCGCCCGGAAAGGGGAATGTTTTTGCCCGAAAGCCCGAGCGGATATCCGGTGCCGTTCCATTTTTCATGGTGGCTGTATGTAATTTCACGTGCTGTTTCAAGGAAGGGGTCTTCCGAGTCGGACTTAATGAAGTCGGAGAAGAACCGTTCGCCGTATACAGGGTGCATTTTTATGACTGCAAACTCTTCGTCGGTGAGCTTCGCGGGTTTTAAGAGAATCTTGTCGGGTATTGCAATTTTGCCCAAGTCGTGAAGCTTTGCACACTTGACAATGCTTTGTCCCTCTTCTTCCGAAAGCTCATATCCTTCGGGGTGGTTGGGGTCTTCACGAAGTGCTTTGACAATAATTTCGGTATAGCCGGTGGTGCGAAGGATATGTCCGCCGGTGTCCTCATCACGCATATCGGTGATACGTGCAAGAAGCTGGAGGGTGGAATCCTCACGCTTTTTGAGCCGTTCATTGGCATGCCAGAGCTCTTCGGTACGCTCGGCAATCAGATATTCCATATTCATGCGGCTTTTTGAGAGCTCAAGCTGTGCCTTAACACGGGTTAAGAGGACTGCGGGGCGGATAGGCTTTACTATGTAGTCGGAAGCACCCATACGCAGAGCGGAAACCTCTCCCTCGGCATCGTCAACGCCGGTTAGGAAGATAACGGGGATAAGCGCTGTGTGCTCGGTTTCTTGAATTGCCGTTAAAACATCAATACCTGTCATATCGGGCATATTGTAGTCAAGGAGAATGAGGTCGGCAAGTCTGTTCTCAAGAAACTGTAAAGCGGTTTTTCCGCTTGAAACGGGGACACAGTTATAGTTCTTTTGCAGAATGGAAACGACGGTGTTAAGCTGAACGGGGTCGTCATCCACAATCAAAATTACAGGTTTTCCGGTCATAACAAACTCCTTTGAAGAAATAAATGGTAAATAGAGAAAAAAAGCGGTGTGCCTGTTAGTGCAGGCACACCGAGATACAAGAAGGGCACGGCGTCCGTGCGTCAAAAGCCATTGTCTGCATCAACAGCTTTTATGAATTTGCACATT
>JAISIC010000013.1 GCA_031262225.1 Ruminococcus sp.
TTTTCGAGCTGATCGGGAGTGATGATACCCTCATTAACAAGATATTGACCGATCGGGATATTCTTCATGTTTCTGCTCCAAACAATGCTTATTTATAAAAATTTATCTTTTAACTTGATAAACGTTAAATTCTGTGTTAAAATAGTAGTATAATTTACTAACGGAGGACTTTATGTCACCTTCTACGATTGAAACGGTTGCGAATTTGATAATCTACATATTCGTGTTTGCGGCGGGGGCTGTTATCGGAAGCTTTCTTAATGTCTGCATTCTTCGCCTGCCTCGCGGGGAAAGCCTTGTTAAGCAGAACTCCCATTGCATGACCTGTGGGGCTTATATCAAACATTATGACCTTATCCCGATATTTTCATGGTTCTTTTTACGGGGGAAATGCCGTAACTGCGGTGCGAAGATCAGTCCGAGATATATGCTCATTGAACTTCTGACTGCTGTTTTATTTACCGGTGTTTTTGTCAAATTTGACACAGCCGCATATGGTTTCTTATACCCGATGTTTGCCTGTTTCTTCTTAGCGGCGGTTATTGTCGTTTGTTTTGAAGACCTTGATACCAAAAGCATGAGTATATCGGTGCTTTTGTGGATGGGAGCTTTTGCAATCGGCGAAACGCTTACTGCTCTTCTTACCCGTCAAAGCAATTATATCGAGAGCGTTACCGGCATCTCACTTATGGACAGGATTATCGGAATGTTTGCCGTTTCTGTTCCGCTTCTGCTGATAGGTTTTGTGATAACCCCTCTTATATATGTGTATGTCATATCCGACGATCATAAAGAACGAAGGAAACTTTTAAAGAGACTTTCATCAAACCTTGCACCATACGATGAAACCCGTGTGAAGTCGGCACTTGCCAAGGTGGATGAACGGATTAAAGCACAGGGTCCTGTATATGGGTTTGGAATGGGCGATGTCGTGTTAATGGCTGCGGCAGGTTTAATGCTGGGTTATAAAAGTGTCGTCACAGCCGCTTTTATAGGAATTGTCCTTGGAGGAATTTACGGGATTATTGTCAAGTCAAGAGGCGAAAAGGTCGAGGAAGAAAAAGCAGAACCTATTGAATCCGCACCGATCTCTGAACCTTCCGACTCCGAACCCGCTCTCCCTCAAAACTCCGCACCTACTTCGCAGTTTGCTTTCGGTCCGTTTTTGGGGATCGGGATTGTGACAGCTGTTTATGTAGGGAATGCAATTTGGGATTGGTATTTTTCACTTTTGGGATAAGATGACTATACCGCGGTAACTCGGTTTGTGACCGAGTTACCGCGTTTTTAATTGCGGTTTATTTTAGTTAGGCATATCTTCAGCGGGAATGAAAGCGAAGAAATATTGGGGGTTTGCACCGCTTGCAAGAGTTCCTCCTGCCGATGTCGTGCCGATATCTTGGAGGAAATCAGCAATACCATCTTGACCGGCATCACCGTCAGCCTTCTTTGCGTCATCGGTCGGGACACTGTAGAACTTGCCGCCTGCACCGGAAACGAAGTTACCTAGAAGAACAGAACCGCTTGTTGTAACAATCTCGTTTGACGCATCTACTTCGCCGCCGCCGTTGTTGAAGCCTTGAGTTGAAGCAACTACAGAAAGCTCGCTGTTGCTGATAAGTTTAACGTTGATACCAAAGTCGTTGTTGCCGTAGTAAGCTTTGCCGAAACTCATGTGGAAGTTAGCAGGAGAGGTGTTTTTATAACGGAAAAGTCTGCCGCTGTACTCCTGACCTTGATAGGTCGTTTCGGTACTTTCGGAGTAGTCAATAACGATAACTTGGATTTTTGATTCAATAGCGGTTAGGTCAGCGGCTGAGAGTTTCAGAGTCGCAGCATTTGCGGTGATTGACCCAAAAAGTTTGTTAGCCGCATCTGCCGCTTTTGTCTCTGTGTCAGCACCGGTTACACCTGCTTGGTATACACCGATAAACTGTGCATAGCGAAGGCTCTCGGTCATGTATTTGGTGATGGAGTTACAGTTTGCACGTTTGCTTTCCAGAGCAGCGGTTTCGGCATATGCAACACGAACCGGTGCAAAAAGCTGTAATATTCCGGCAAGCAGAATTGTCATAATAGCCATGACAATTACGAGTTCAATAAGGGTAAAAGCTTTTAAAATCTTTTTCAAATCAATCACTCCTTATTATACTACTGTTTGGTCGGGCTCGCGGGGTTGAAGGTACTTATAGCGGAGTTTTCCGGAACTCTCTTCGGGGTAAGCATAGTCAGTATCCTCGGAACTTCTGCCTTCTATATCTCTTGAATAGAGGATATACATATTAACGCCGTATTTATACACGTTGGAAGTGCCGCCTTTAGGTCCGCCGTTAATTACAACATGATAATTTGTAGCAGAAGTATTAAGAGTGTGGCTTGCTTTTTCACCTGTAACGGTTTGTTCAATTTCTACAACATCAGTGTCGCCGGCATCAAACCCTTCAATGTATGCCATCTGCTCTGCAAGGCTGTAGTTCATATACTCATTTTCTCTGCGTCCCTTGGCAACAGCAGCGTAAACCTGTGCTAAGGTTAAAGACGCTAAGCCGAGAACCATGAGAGCAACGAGACATTCAACAAGTGTGAACCCTGATAGTTTTCTCATCTGAAAACCTCCTTTTTGTGTGCCGTGTTGCGTTGTGTTAAGATTTTATTATTCTTCGATTTCTTTAATTTCTTCTGCGTTTGCTTCTTCTTCGAGCGTTTCGATAAAATCTTCAAGAATTTGGCGTTCTTCGAGACCGCCGTTTTGTTCAGCTACGTCAAGCTCATTCTGAACAACTGTGTCTCTGTCCATCGGAACGATGGTGTAAAGGGTGAGGTTAACGGAAATTGCAGAACCATCACCGGAACTGTCCGGATCGGATATGACTTCGGGTGCAGCGGTGTTTATCATAAGAGTGCGATCAAGGTCATAAATTTCGTCTATGAAGGGGCGGAAGTCCTCCCATGTGGCAAGACCGCCCAGTGTTACGTTAATAGTAAATACGCCAATCTCAACGGTGGATTTTTTAGGTAATGATACATTGTTATAGACGTCCATAACTTCTTGGGGAAGAGTTCCATAAAGGTCGGCATTCATCTTCATTACATATGCCAAAATATTATAGGACGGCATAAATTGGCTCGCCGTAATATCTTCGGTAGTAACGTTGAAATCTATCGAGTCAATATCAACGCCGGCTTCGTCGCAATATTCATGGAAAAGCTGTTCGAGCTGATAGTGATATTCCTCAAGAAAGAACGGTTCTTGCAGATCGCCTATGTCGTAAGCGGATCTGATAATGCTCATCTGAATATCATCTAAAGTGCCGATTTTTTCTTCAACGGTAACCTTTTCGGCTTCTTTAGCTTCAACTTCAAGCTGTTTTGCCTGATATTTTTCGAGCTGGGGATTAATAACAAATACTGCACCGGCGGCGATTAGGAGGACAACGGTTATGACGATGGCAATAACTTTATCGCGATAAGAAAGTTTCAGCATTATGCGATTACCTCCTCATCGTTTTGGTTCTCTGCGTTTTCAGCAGCTTCGGCAGCAGCTGCTTCTGCGGCGGCAGCCTCTTCGGCAGGCGTTAAGTTCGGCTCCATTTGGAATGTAACGTCGAAAGTGTAGCTTGACTCAGTACCGAGCTCTTCACCGTCTTCACCTGTAATTGCCGTTTCCGAACTTGAATATCCCTTATAAGTGATTTCGCGGAAAATATCCTGTTCATACATATTTGCAATGAAACGCGACGGACCGTAGGAATCTTCAGCGGAACAGGTTACTGTCCAAAAGCCGGAGTTATAACCGAGCGACGTGATAGTTGCATCAAGCTCGGTATCTGCACCATATTCGTTGTCGATGATATTTTGGTAAACATCCCACGAAAGTTTCGGCTTGGTAATATAGTTATCGGAAGCAATCAGAATCTGATCACCATATTTTGTAACCTTGTCGGATCGGGACGTGGCTTCGTCAACAAGGACAAGCTTCTTCTGCGTCTCCTCGGATTGTATCCAAGTGTCAATATCTTTTATATTGGCGTTCATCTGGTCTATCTGTATCATGAAGAAAACATAGACACCGCCGACAAGCAGGGCGGAAAGCAGAGCAGAACCGATCCAAGCAACCGCAAAGGAAGCACCGGCAGAGGATTTACCCTGTGAAGCATCAACTTCAAGAAGGTTAATACGTTCAATGTCACGGTTAGACTTGAACATGGCACCGATTGCATTTGCGTAGCTTTGGAAGTCAAAATTCTCATAACCGCCGACAGAGGACGGGATACCTAAGAGTGAGGTTAAAACGTCCTGTTTTTCAAGCTCTTGTGTTAGGCGGATATATTCGGTGGTTTCGCCGTAGAAAACAACGTTCTGTATAGGATCGTTGGGGTTTTGAGCACGCTGGAACTGGAACATTCTGAAAATGTTCTCGTTCACGGCTTCAAATACATAATCATCGGGGTCGTCGTAGTCGGCGGCATCGATGGCGGTGAAACGCGAGAAGGTGAGGGTATTGTTCTCAAAAAGGTTGAGGGACAGGAAGTTTTGGTCTATCTGAACGAGCAAAAGCGGCATCTTCATTGCCATCTTTTTATCAGAATATACTATACGAGAAATTGTGTTACAAGCAACTGCAACACTGCGAAGGTTTATTGA
>JAISIC010000040.1 GCA_031262225.1 Ruminococcus sp.
GAAACGACGATAAGGTTTTCCTTGTTGTCGGCGAATTTCTTTTCAAAATATGGGGTTAAGATAGGTACACCTAAGAGGTGGTCAACAGGGATATTAAAGAAACCTTGAATTTGCGGGCAATGGAGGTCCATCGACAGAATCCTGTCTGCACCGGCAACGGTGATTATATCCGCCATGAGTTTTGCCGAGATCGGGTCGCGAGCCTTTGCTTTACGATCCTGTCGAGCGTAGCCGAAATACGGGATGACAGCGGTGATACGCCCTGCCGAAGCACGTTTGAACGCATCAATCATAATAAGCAGTTCCATAACGTTGTCGTTGACAGGACTGCAGGTCGATTGTACCACAAAAACGTCCGAACCTCTGACGCTCTCGCCGATCGAAACGCTTATCTCGCCGTCCGAAAACTGCCTTACCTCCGACTGTCCGACAGGAAGAGAAAGTCTTGTTGCAATCTGCTCTGCCATTCCTTGTGTTGCATTCGCACCGAAAATCTTAATATCCTTACCGTGTAGATTCATAAATCCTCACTTTTTAAGTTTTTTATCCGAATAGTTATCTTTTATATAGGTACTGCCTCGCTCTATTGCAAGTGCGCCATCCGGAACATCTCCCGTTATTGTCGATCCGGCGGCGGTGTATGCCTTTTTCCCGATTCTCACAGGGGCAACAAGGTTAGTGTTGCATCCGATGAAAGCACCGTCTTCAATCGTCGTTCTGTATTTGTTTTTCCCGTCATAGTTTACCGTCACAACGCCGCAGCCGAAGTTGACTTCTGCACCGACATCCGAATCGCCGACATATGTCAGATGAGCAATTGCCGTTTTTTCGCCTATTGTTGAATTTTTAACCTCAACGAAGTTGCCGATTTTAGCACCGTTTTCAATGATACTTCCCGGGCGTATTCTCACAAAAGGACCTGCCGTCACATTGTCGCAGATTACGGAATCATAAGCCTGAACAGAGTTGAGCACACAGTTTTTGCCGACAGAACAGTTTTCGAGAATTGTGTTCACTCCGATAACGCTGCCCTTGCCGATCGTCACATCCCCTTTTAATATAGTACCCTGCAAAATCTTAACGCCGGGTGAAAGACGAACCTTCCTCCCGACCTCAACCCCATCGATACAGGTGAATTCAACACCGTCGTCAAGATGACGTTCGATGATGTTTTTCCTTGCAATATCATTGAGGCGAAGCAGTCCCTTTCGGTCGTTAGCACCCAAAACAACCTGCTCGTTCTCGGAGATATAGCTGCCGACTGTATAGCCCGCCTGAGAGAGAATATGAATTGAATCGGTCAGGTAGTATTCGTTCTGGGAATTATTAGGCTTTATCTCCTCAAGAGCATACAACAGAGCCTTGATTGAAAACCACATTGCACCGGAATTGATTTCAGAGATGTCGCGCTGCCTGTCGGTGAGATCCGTCTCTTCGACGATACCGAGAATATTGCCGTCCTTCTTGACAATCCGCCCGTATCCTTTGGGATTATCAACCTTCGCGGTGATAATGGTAACAGCATTGCCGCCTTTTCGATGAACGGCTCTCGACTCCGATATCGTTTTTTCGTCGATAAAAGGTGCATCTCCGCATAGAATAAGAACATTGGGATCAGAGGAAGACTCAAGTTTACCGCTAAGCCACTCACGTGCCATCATCACGGCATGACCTGTCCCCATACGTTCTTTCTGCAAAACGGTATCACATTTGTTGCCGTCGCGGTGTTCAAGATATGAATCAATAACCTCCGCATTATAACCCTTTACGACACAGATTTCGGTGATCTCCGCACGTTCGCAGGCAGACAAAACCCATTCAAGCATAGGTTCGCCTAAAATTTCGAACATCGGTTTGGGAAGTTCGGACTTCATACGGGCACCCTTACCACCGGCAAGAACTAACGCACAGTCAGGCATAAAATCTACCCCTTTTATGTTAATGGACACATATATATTATCATTATAACATATATTTATTGAAAATTTTCAGATAAATAATTAACAAAAATATCGAAACACGAATTGGTATAAATAACGTAAATGAATATTGTTTTCGGCTGTAAATTTATCAAAGGTGACAAAAAGAAACAAATATGCTTGACACAGACTATTAATAATAGTATAATGTAGGTTACGAAGGTGATAAGAATGATTAAAATTACACTTAAAGACGGCTCTGTTCGGGAATTTGAACCCGGAATC
The DNA here is from genome assembly GCA_031262225.1 of Ruminococcus sp. GTDB lineage: Bacteria > Bacillota > Clostridia > Oscillospirales > Ruminococcaceae > JAISGY01. The sequence continues at coordinate 2,205 of JAISIC010000040.1, forward strand.
AAGGCAGCCGATATAGTTAAGTCAATCAGCATGGGGCTTTATAAAAGTGCCTGTGCAGTTAAGATAGGCGATACCTTTGCCGACCTCCATACGCCCGTAGATAGCGATTGCAGCTTTGAAGTCCTGAAATTTGAAGATGACAGATTTTGTAAAGACACCTTCAACCACACCGCTTCCCATATTTTGGCTCAGGCGGTTAAAAGACTGTATAAAGATGTGAAACTGTCGATAGGTCCTTCGATTGACGGCGGTTTTTACTACGATTTCGATACTCCTAACCCATTCACCCCCGACGATCTTGTGAAGATTGAAGCGGAGATGAAAAAGATCATTAAAGAAGATATTCCTCTTGAAAAGTTTGAACTGCCTGTTGACGAAGCGATTGCCAAGCTCACCGAAGCGGGCGAAACTTATAAAGTTATTTTATGCCAAAAGCACGCCGATGCAGGCGAAGCAATAAAATTTGTTCGTCAGGGCGAGTTCACCGATCTCTGTGCAGGACCGCATATGATGTCTACAGGGCTTGTTAAGGCTGTGAAGCTCACCAATGCGACAGGCGCATATTTCGGCGGCGATGCGAAGGGCAAACAGCTCACCCGCGTTTACGGCACAGCATTCCCCAAAGCTTCCGAGCTTGAAGCTCACCTTGCCGCTCTTGAAGAAGCCCGCAAGCGTGACCACAACAAGCTTGGGCGTGAACTTGAATATTTTACCACAGTTGATGTTATCGGTCAGGGTCTGCCTATCATGCTTCCTAAAGGTGCAAAGGTGCTTCAGGTGCTCCAGCGCTGGATTGAAGATGAAGAACAGGCTCGCGGATATCAGCTTACAAAAACCCCCTACTTTGCAAAGTCCGACCTATACAAAATTTCCGGGCACTGGGGGCACTATCGCGACGGTATGTTCGTTATGGGCAACCCCGACGATGAAGACAGCGAAGTTTTCGCACTCCGTCCTATGACCTGCCCTTTCCAGTATCAGGTATTCTTAAACAGAAAGCGTTCCTATCGCGACCTTCCTATGCGGCTCAACGAGACCTCAACCCTTTTCAGAAACGAAGACAGCGGCGAAATGCACGGGCTTATCCGCGTTCGCCAGTTCACCCTTTCGGAGGGGCATATAATTCTTCGCCCCGAACAGCTTGAAGAGGAGTTCAAGGGCTGTTTGGAGCTTGCAAACTACTGCCTTGAAACGCTCGGACTTGCGGAAGATGTTTCATATCGCTTCTCGCAATGGGATCCCGAAAACCGCGAAAAGTATGTAGGAACCGAAGAACAATGGACAACCGCACAGGGAATTATGAAGAATATCCTTGACGGTCTGGAACTGAAATATTCTGTCGGAATCGGCGAAGCTGCATTTTACGGTCCTAAGCTTGACATTCAGATTAAGAACGTCTTCGGCAAAGAAGACACGCTCATCACCATTCAAATTGACCCGATTTTAGCCGAAAACTTCGGCATGGAATATGTTGACACCGACGGCAAAATGCGTCTTCCCTACATTATACACCGTTCAAGCCTCGGTTGTTACGAACGCACCCTCGCTCTTCTGATTGAAAAGTATGCAGGAGCGCTTCCGCTCTGGCTTGCTCCCGAACAGATTCGTATACTGCCTGTCACCGACAGAGCAAAAGAGTATGGCGAAGAGATCGCGAAAACACTTCGCGGCAACGGCGTTCGTGTGACGGTAGACAACCGCAACGAAAAGGTCGGTTTCAAGATCAGACAGGCACAGATGGAAAAGATACCCTATTTCTTCATCGTCGGCGATAATGAGGTGACCGACAAAACAGTTTCGCTCCGCTCCCAAAAGTCGGGCGACCTCGGCGTTATGCCCCTTGAAGATACACTCAAAAAGGTCTACAGCGAAATTGCTTCAAAAGCAAGATAATCAAAAAACGCGTTCCGTCTGCGATTCGGAACGCGTTAATTTTACTAAATTTTACTGAACCTCGTTGTCATACGGCATTATGCACGCCATAACGACATATGCGATTATGCCGAAAAGCCCAAGTGAAATAAGTGTCATGATAGCCCAAAGAACTCTTATAAGTGTCGGGTCTATGTCAAGATAGTACGCGATCCCCGAGCATACGCCGCATATCTTCTTGTCAGTCGAAGATTTTGTGAATTTTTTCATGTTTCAGCTTTTCCTCCTTTTCAAAATTGTGGATTCATATATCTAACCATTTCAAATGCAAGGCTGAGCGAAACGATAGTTATGATCATTATTGCTGTGCTTATTATGGCGGTCATGCCTAAGATGAAAGCACGTTTAGAAATTTTCTCTCCCGGCTCGTTCTTTGTTATATTTACCTTCTCCGGTTTTTTTACTTCCGGCTCTGCCGTTTTCACATTCGGATAGGTCATTTTCTCCGGCTCGGCATAGGTGAAAACGCTCTCCGGCGGTGCAATATTTCTGTTCTGCTTATGTTCAATATACATGGCGGAGCGGGTGAAAGCGGATTGCTCGCTGATGATCGACTTGGCAAGGTGGTAAGGTTTGCCCAATTCCTCCATCGCCGCCGCTTCGTTGCCTCTGCCGGCATCGGAAAGGTATTCGTCATAAAACCTAATCGCCATATCCACCTCGTCTTTAGGCAGAACGGCAAGGTTTAGACGTACCTCGTCAAGATACTCTGATTTGGTCAAGCTTTTGTCCTCCGTTTAAACTGCGGCACGGGATTTTTCGGGATTCCGTCCGATTATGTCGTCAATCTGGGATTTATAGTCAATCCA
>JAISIC010000051.1 GCA_031262225.1 Ruminococcus sp.
ATGGAAAAAATCGCCGAAAACTTTAACATTTCACGCGTTTTTGAGTATACTGTAGAAGCAGGCAGAGCAGACACCATAACCGAAGAAAAGCTTTTGGCAATAAAAAGCGGCGGAGCAAAGAGGATTTCCGTGAATCCGCAAACCCTCAACAACGAAGTTTTAGAAAAAATCGGACGTAAACACAGTGCCAAACAGTTTGAAGAAGCTTTTGAGCTTTCTAAAAAAGTCGGATTCAAGTCGATCAACTGTGACCTTATCGCCGGGCTTCCGGGGGATACGGCAGAAAGTTTCGCTCGTTCGCTTGACAGACTTATAAAGCTTAACCCTGAAAATATCACAGTTCATACTTTGACGCTCAAACGTGCCGCGAAGCTCTTTTCACAGAGCGAACTTTATAAGCAATCGGAAGATGTACGATGCATGACGGAATATTCATTCCGAAAACTTGCGAAAAACGGATATGGTCCCTACTATCTATACAGGCAGAAGAATACAATCGGGAATCAAGAAAATGTCGGATACGCGAAAAGCGGATATGAATGTCTTTATAACATCTACATAATGGAGGAAGTACAAACGATAATCGCGTGCGGAGCCGGTGCTTCAACGAAGATTTTTGAACCCGAAAACGGTCGTTTGACAAGGATTTTCAACTACAAATACCCCTATGAATACATCGCAAATTTTGATGAAGTTATATCGCGAAAGCGAAAAATATCAAGCATTTACTCTAATCCAAACGCAAATCTAATTTAATCAGGAGGATAATTATGACAATTGACATGGATAAAATAGTTACCAAAACGGTGTGCGAAGCAAAGAAGGTTGCTAAAAAAGCGTCCGAAACCGCTAATGAAGCAATCGTTTACACTAAGAACCAGATTGACCGGGCGGCTATCCGCGATCAGATCAACGAATATTACAAAAAGCTCGGTAAGCTTTATTATTCGGAATATTCCGGCAGTGTATCTGCATCGGAAATCAGAGCCTGCAAAGAAAAACTTGATGAACTTTTCATAGCGCTGAAAGCTACCGATAACGGTGCTCCTGCAATCGGGTGCAAGGTCTGCGGCTTCTGCAACGCGAAAAACAAGCTTGATAATGTTTACTGTGCTAAGTGCGGCGAAAAACTCTGATTAAACTCTGAATAACAACTGATAGAAACGCAAAAAAGCAGATTGTTCTGCTTTTTTTGTTTTCACTTGACTTTTTTTGACCGAAGTGCTATAATATTGTTGTTAAATAAACTGAATTAAAGGTTATATATGGTAGATGTTATTGACAAAACAAAATCACTTGAACTGATAAGAGCGGTTTTGGACGAAGTTAAAAAGGTTATTAAGGGCAAGGATGATGTCGTTTTAAGGGTCCTCTTGGCAATAATTTCGGGCGGACATATTCTCATTGAAGATGTTCCCGGGGTTGGCAAAACGACGCTTGCCGTTTCGCTCGCAAAGTCTTTGTCGCTCGCGTTCAAACGTATTCAGTTTACCCCCGATGTTCTTGCTTCCGATGTCACCGGCTGCAATATTTTTGACAGGCAGACGGGTAGTTTTGTTTTCACTCCCGGTGCTGTTTTTTGCAATCTCCTGCTTGCGGACGAGCTCAATCGCACCTCCGGCAAGACGCAGTCGGCACTCTTAGAGGTGATGGAAGAGGGGCAGGTGACTGTGGACGGGGTTACAAAGAAACTCCCCGAACCGTTCACGGTTATAGCTACGCAAAACCCCGCCGGCACAATCGGGACGGCGCTTTTGCCCGAATCGCAGCTTGACAGATTTATGATCAGACTTCGCATTGGCTATCCTCAAAAAGAGGATGAAATTGCCATTTTGAAGAATACCGATAAAAAATGTATCGACGAGGTTAATGCAATAGCTTCGATTGAAGACCTGAATAGCCTTAGAGCTCAGGCGGCGAAGATTTTCGTTGACGATAAAATATATTCATACATATCAGACCTTGCCGCTTTCACCAGAGAATCGGATGCCTTTTCGCTCGGGCTCTCTCCCAGAGGGGCACAGGCGGTGCTTTCGATGGCAAAGGCTTCGGCACTCTGTGACGGGCGTGATTTCGTTCTGCCGGAAGATATCAAAAACTTCTGGGAAGACGTTTCCTCGCATCGCGTCATTATTTCTAAAAAAAGCCAAAACGCGGGAAAAACTGCCCGAAATGCTGTTATAGACGTGCTTAACGCAGTCTCTCCGCCGAAAATATGATATACATAATATTACTTTTATTGACAGCGAGTCTCTATATGATAGAAGGCGGGGAGCTTTATTTTGCCATTTTATCGGCGGCAGCTGCGATCCCTGTACTGTCTTTTGTTTTGCTTATTATCGGAAGACGCTTCGTTAAGGTTGGCAGCGTCAATACAAGTGACAGCTTTAATGTCGGCGACGAGTGCTATATAGAGTTGAATATTATAAACACGTCAATTTTGCCGATCGGCATATGTGAAGTTGACATTTTTGCCGATGTGTATGACAGGTGCGAACGTGCGAGAGAAGAATTTACAGTCGCAATCTCGCTGAAGCCTCTCGGCAGCACAAAAATCTATCTGAAAAAGTCATTTGATAAATGCATATATGCAGAATATTTCGTTAAAACGATTAAAATATACGATATTTTGGGCTATTTTTCTCTCAAGAAAGCAATATCAAAAAGTTTCAGCTTTGCGGTTATACCCAAAATTCAAAATATCTTCTCGGATTATGATATTGCAGAACTGCCGACGACCGGCAATGAAGAATTTGACGGGATTCGCGAGTATAGAGCGGGCGACAGGATCAGTCTTCTTCATCACAAGCTTTCCGCGAAATCAGATAATTTATACAGTAAGAATTTCTCACGCAATGAAGCGGCAGATGCACTTATAGTCTTCAATTCGAGATGTTCAGAGATTGAAAACCTGCTGGAGGAACTTGTCGATTGCTCTTTTGATTTAATCACAAAACATCAGAAATTTGAAATAATCAATATCGGCTATGATAGAGTACCGGTGCCGGTTGAAGGTTATGAAGATTACAAAAAACATCTGGTTAAAATGGTTTGTGATCTCAATACAAAAATATACAATGAGTATAATTCAGAGTATGACAGCGGGTTATACAGGGTAATTATTGAAATTCGTCCCCGTGATGAGGCTGTGTCTTATGAAAGGTGATGCGACAAGAGCGTATATAACTATCGAGACCCCAAAGGCGGGGCTTTTGTTGCTTTGTGACCTACTGCTCGTAATTGCAACTGCAATCGGTTCGCTTCTTGCGGGTAATGCATTTACGCCCGAAGCTTTAATGGGCGTGCTTACGGCGGCTTCCTTAACCGCACTTTTGCTCTACCCGCGAAAACGCTTTTCGCTCCCGAACGCAAAGTTTATGTTGCTTTTCATGGCGGCTGCTGCTGTGCTTTTGGTCTTCTTTTTCAGGCAAAACATTGTTGCTTACATCGCGGGTATGATAGCGGAAGACTGTCAGGATCTGCTTTCCGACGATGACATCAAAAAAAGCGCATTTGCACTCTGCTTTCTGTTTATTGTTTTGCTTTTCTATCTGCAAAAATATCTGCGACTTCCCTTACTCATAATGATCCTAAGCCTGATTCCGCTTTTTTCGACGTTTATTTATAGAGATAATACAGAGAGTATAGCGTCAAAAATCGGAATAATTACTCTTGTTATCGTTTGGATTGCTCAAATCATATGGCATAAAAACAGTTTCGGAAACTTCTTATGCCACGCTTTCGCATTCGGAATAATCTGCATGGCGGTCGGGATAACTATTGTTTATGGATTTGGAATACATCCTTCCGACGTAGAAATAGAACAACGCCTAAAATCGGACGTTAATTCACCGGAACAAACGTTGAATATACATATTGAATTAAATGAGCCTTTGATTGAAAAGAAGCGAAAATGGTCTGAAATAATCGGTGAAAGCGAAGGAGTGAGCAACCTCTTGACCGATGGAAGATTGTCGTTTGACGATACATTAATGCTTGAAGCATCAATGGATTTTGATGCTTTCGACGGTTCACCTGTGTATCTTCGGCATTTTTTCGGTGCAGATTATAACGGGACGGCATGGTCGGAGTTAGATGACGATAGCAAGGCGGCTTTATCGGAAGTTATTTCGCAGTTTTCATCGCAAAATCTGACGCCGAGCAACCTTGACAGCTTTTCATACTCGGAATTTTATGAACTGTATAGATTTGAAACAGCGACAACTCCGTTTCAAATCCGAAAAGCGAGTATGGATACTGACGAGACGTTCTTGCCGTATCTTACAGATATGGGCGATGAGTTTTTCGGTCCTGACGGCGATATTATAAACACGGGAAACGTGTACAGCGGAACTGTCAATATGCCGAATGGATTTTACGCGAACAATCAGATTTTGAGCACGATTTTACTTGGCGAAAGTGTAACAGAAAATCCCGAACTGCAAGCCGATGAGCTTTTGTACCGCGATTTTGTTTACAATACATATTTGGATGTGCCGCAGGAATTTATCATTCAAAATCCTGTTTTTGATGATGGATATATGGAATATATTACAGAAGAAGATATAGAAACAGGGAAAAGCACCTTAACAAGCGATCAAATATTCGCAAGAAAGGTGAATTACATTCACAGATGGCTTCGCGATAACTGCGAATATGAGATAAATATTGATGATAAACCGTCTGACAAAGACTTTGCACTATATTTTCTGAACGAGAGCCGTGAGGGATTTTGCCAGCATTTTGCGACCGTTTCAACCCTTCTTTGCAGAGCGGCGGGTATCCCTGCGAGATATGTGACCGGCTTCATTATCCCCGAAAGCGATTATGAAGGAGCTTTGGACGGCGTTGTTGCCGTGAACGACAGCCGTGCACACGCTTGGACAGAGATTTATGTTGATGGCTACGGCTGGCTTCCGATAGATTTTACCCCGGGATATTCCAACGTCCGAACCTCTCTTACTGCGGCAAGGCGCGAACAACAAAGAAGACCTCAAGCTATCGTCACAGAACCGCAAGTGCCTGTGACAACCGCCTTAACCCCGCCTATCAACCAAATTTCAGAGCCTGTCCCCGAGCCTGTAAAACAGGTTTCTGAAACGCCGCAAAGCACGGATGACACCGACGTTTACAGGATGGTATTCATTCCGCTTTGCGTTATAGCCTTCATCGTTCTCGTAATCTTGTTACGGCGTCGCCTTAATCTGTTTATGTATGCCAAAAAGCTTTCATCCGAAAACGGTTTTGATACTCTGATGTGTCGAACCAAATATATTTTGAATACAGAGAAAATGCCTGTGTCACAGCTTTTGAGCGACAGAGCCGCATATTTGAAAGTTCTTGAAGAAAGCTGTTACGGTTTCGTTACGCCGATTTTGAAAATGGCTTTATCTGTTAAATTCGGCGGTGAAAAGCTGTCCGAAAGCGAAGTTCGTGACCTGAATACACTTCTTGATGAAGCGATTTCGTTATACTATCGTAAACAAAAGCTAACTGGAAAGCTGAAATTGAAGTACATTTTAAATCTTTTGTAAATATTGTGATATGTGACAAAATATCAGACCGAAATATATTTTTTCCAGACGATATGTTGTGCAAATTGCCGAAAAATACAAATTAATAACAAATATGAAAATAATTATATAGAAAAAAGAAAAATTCATTTTTGGATAGAATACCAATATATATGGCAATGTGCACAAAATACCAGCAGTTTACTTGTGCAAATCGCTTGACATTTGTAATATTTGATAGTAAAATGTAACTGTGAACAACAAACCACACAATAAATCACAGAGGTGTAAAAAAATGAAAAAATCAGTTCGTTTAATATCAATATTGTCTGTTGCGGCAATGGCATTTTCTATCGGTGTTACACCGGTTTCGGCATACTGCGGTCTTTCCGCTGCCGACCTTGCGAGAGCGAACGCTCAAAACAATCAAAACTATGCCCCTTGTAATGTTTACGGTTACTGCTCCGACTGCGGAAGCTATGAGAGCCTGTGTGCAGAGGGCACCTGCGGCGACTGCGAAGCGACTGCGACTGCTAATGGCGATTGCGGCGTATGCTATGATTGCAGGACGGGCGGCGACTGCGAAGAAAACACAGATTGCGGTGTATGCTACGATTGCAGGACAGGCGGCGATTGTGAGACCGGAACCTGCCCTGATGCGACTGTAACGCCGGTAACTGAAACTCCCGTAAAAGAGACAACCCCCGAAACACCTACTAAGAGCACCAAAACTAATTCGACCTATGATATTAACTCATTAATCCGTTCAATCTTAAGCAGACTTTTCATTCAGTCCGATATTGACTTCGGCGATTACATACAGATTCCTGCCGAAACAGAACCTAAGCCTGTTGAAACAACCCCTGCTCCTGTTGAAACACAACCTAAACCTGTTGAAACACAACCTAAGCCTGTTGAAACAACCCCTACACAGCCTGTTATAACAGTTCCTGTTGACGACTGCGAAGACTATGCAGTCGAGATGCTTGCCATGATAAACGAAGCACGTGCTGAGGTTGGTGCACCTGCCCTCAAGCTTTCAAGCGAACTCTGCAACGCTGCGAATATCCGTGCTAAGGAAATCTCAACAAGCTTCTCACACACACGCCCGAGCGGCAACAGCTTCTATTCCGTTCTTGACGACATCGGCTACAGTTCAAGAGGTTCAGGCGAGAATATCGCGGCAGGCAACAGCGGCGTTTCCGCAACCTTCACACAATGGATGGAATCGCAGGGACACTATGAAAACATGATCAACGCAAACTATAAGTATGTCGGAATCGGCTACTATCAGACTTCAAGCGGTTACAAACACCACTGGGTACAAATCTTTTCCTACTAATAATAAAGGCGGAGAATTTGATTTCTCCGCCCTTTTTTACGTATTCCTGTCGGTGACCTTCATCTGTTTGAGGTTGCCGATTTTTTTGCTTCGTTCACGCAGCTCCGCTTCAACTTCTGAAAAGTCGAGCCCCTTTTCGGCACAGAGTACCACGATATGGTAAAGTAGGTCGGCAACTTCGTTTTTAAGTTCTTCTTTATCGTTATTTTTCGCGGCGATAACCATCTCTGTCGCTTCTTCGCCGCATTTTTTACAGATTTTATCTTCACCCTTTGAAAAGAGGTAGCAGGTATACGAACCCTCTTCAAAGTTAGCTTTCCGCTCCATAACAACGTTATAAAGCTCCATCAGTTCACTCATTTGCTTCTCCATCGTATATTTTAGTGAAAAAACAGGAGTAGTTTCCTGTGTGGCAGGCGGTTTTATCGCCAAGCTGCTTTACCTTTACAAGCAAGGTATCATCGTCGCAATCGGAATAGATCTCGATTACCTTTTGAAGATTACCCGAAGTCGCTCCCTTGTTCCAGAGTTCCTTCCTCGATCTGCTCCAAAACCAAGTGTATCCTGTCTCTAAAGTCTTTTGAAGGCTCTCTTTATTCATATATGCAAGCATCAAAACCGCGCCCGTTTCAATATCGGAAACGATTGCCGGAATAAGCTCTGACTTTTGAAAATAATTATCTATATTATCCATATCTTACCTTATTAATATGCCGCGATCACGACAGTTTTCCTTGACATCACGCACGGTCAGCTCACCGAAGTGAAAGAGGCTTGCCGCAAGGGCAGCAGAGCATCCGGTTTGCTCGAAAGCATCACCGAAGTCGGTAAGCTTCCCTGCTCCGCCCGAAGCTATGACAGGGATTTTTACTGCTTCACACACAGCCTTAAGCATAGGTATATCAAAGCCGCCGCGAACTCCGTCGGTGTCCATCGAGTTTAGGCAAATCTCGCCTGCACCTAACTTTTCGGCTTTTGTCACCCACTCGATCAGGTCAAGCTTCATGTCAATCCGCCCGCCGTTGACAAATACCGTATATCCGCTTTTCGTGTCGGGGGAACGCCTTGTGTCTACCCCCAAAACTACGCATTGGCAACCGAAAATATCAGCAGCCCCCGCTATAAGCTCGGGGTTTTTCACGGCAGAGGAGTTGACCGAAACCTTATCTGCACCGGCACGAAGTATGGTGCGAAAATCATCGACAGAAGATACGCCGCCGCCTACGCAGAACGGTATAAAAACTTTTTCGGCAGTTTTTCGGATTACATCAAGTATTGCACCGCGGCCCTCGTGGGAAGCGACAATGTCATAAAAAACAAGCTCGTCCGCACCCTGTCTGTTATACTCCTCGGCAAGGAGAACAGGGTCGCCGACATCTTTCACACCCTCAAAGTTTACGCCCTTGACAACCTTACCGTGACGTACATCAAGGCAGGGGATTATTCTTTTTGCAAGCATTTTTACTCCTATCAGTCATAGAAGGTGATTATAACGTCGTTTGAAGCCGGCGGAGTTGTCTCCGGCATGGGATCAAACGGAAGGTCTATCATTATTTCATCGTCGGAAATAACGGGGAGATCGGGCAAGTTTATGCCGTTAGGCGGTGTCGTTTCGGATTTTGGGGGATTTTTTGCAACATAAACAATTAAAATCTCGCCGATTTCGTTGTCAAGCTGTTCACCCGCATTTTTACTGGTCTTGACAACATACCCCTCGAGGATTACGGTGCTGAGTTCTTCGGTCTGCTCATATTTTATCCCGCTTTCGTTAAGCAGGGTAAAATAAGCTGCGGCTGTAAGTCCGCCGTAGTCGGGGATTGTGACATATTTGGGACCGTTTGAAACCTTCACAGCAATTTCATCGCCGATTTGATATGTTGCACCCTTAGGAATAGACTGGGATATTATGTTACCCTTTGCAATCTCATCATTAAACTCAAATTCGGGTTTGAAAATGAGTGCCGTATTATACTTAACGTTATTGGAAATAAGGTCATAGTTGCTTCCGACAATATCGTCCATGATATATATTGCGGAAAGCTCGGCTTCTTTTGTTACAGGCGTTGTTTGGGCAGGAGGCGTGGTGGTGACAATCTGTTCAAACGATGAAACAGAGGATTCGGGTGTGGTTATATCGGAATTTTGCAAAGTCTGACCGCTTGAATCGGGCAGGTCGATGAGGAGTATCACAAGCATCACACAGATGCCGATAAGCAGGGTCAAACCGCCTGTTGCGACAAAAACACGTCTGCGGCTCACACGTTTTTTGCGTGATGTCTTTTTCTTTACCGTTCCCGGTTGAGAGGTGTTTCGAGAAAGATTTTGCGTTACTTTGCTGTTTTCTTTTGCATTTTTAATATCTACAAGGGAAATTGATGTGGTGCTTGAGCTTGAAAGCCGCTCCGACTTATAATCCGGCTGGTCGAAAAGAAGTGTTACCAGTTCGGTTATGGTCTGTACACGCATTTCGTGCGAAAGGGTAAGCCCCTTCATTATCGCCTTTGAAACGCTTTTGGGAACAGACGGATTAATCATATTCGGGGGGACGAGGGAATCTGTAGTCGTTCTGATCAGAGCGTCAACCGGCGTTATGCCTGTCAGACAGCGATAAATGAGTGCCGAAACGCCGTAAACATCGGTCCATGTGTCATGCCAATTGGAAGAATTATACTGTTCAGGGGCGGCGAATCCAGCGAAAATCTCGCTTGCAAGGACTGTGTTTGCGGTGCGGACCTCGGATATGGCAAACCCTGTTAAAACAAGCTCGTTTTTCTCGTTAATTAAAACGGTCGTCGGCGATATTCCGCGATGGATTATCCCGGCGTTATGGATAAGTGAAACGGTGGTCAAAAGGGGAGGGATAAGCTTCTTAGCCTCTTCCCAACTGATTTCGCCTGCATTTTCTTTAAGATATTCGTTTAAAGTTTTTGATTTTTGATACTCGAAAACCGCGTACCCTGTGTTGTTATCGCCGAACATATCAGTCACGGCGGCGACATGGTTGAGGTTACGCATTTTAGACAGATTTTTATTAAGCGAAACATATTCGGAAAGAAGTGTTTTATATTGGGCGATATAATCCTTATTTACTATAATAACAGGGCTGCTCTTAACCCTGCTGCATATTGCATCGGGCATATATTCGCTGATTAAAACAGTCTCTTCGGTGATTGTGTCAAATGCAATATATTTCGCACTCTCGCCGTTATAGGATTTAAGCTTTCCCAACATATACCTGTCGGAAAGGATTGTTCCGGGGGGGAGATACGAAGGCAGAAACGGCGAATCGTAGATATAGCCGCAGTTTGGGCATTCGGTTTTATCTTCTTCACGTTTTGACATACAACCGTAACAGAAGCCTTGACTGCCAATATCCAAAATTTCACACCTTCTTTAAACATTTTTGTTCATTGTTTATTTTATCAATATCTATAGCATTTGTCAATAAAAATTGCTTATTTGTATCGTATTGTTTCTAAAATGTAATTTTGAGAGCGAAAAATGACTGTAAAAAGCGGTTTTTTTATATTTAAAATGTAACAAAAAAGAGTATTTTCCATAAAATAAATTAGAAATTTTAGGAGGTAATTCTATGAACGATTGCACAAACAATATACTGAATATAGAAGTTTGCACAAACGGCGGGAACGCTTGTTATCAGATTGAAATCGCCTGCGAATCGGGCGAAGCGGTTGCGGGAGCCAAGGAAGTGAAGACAGGAGCAGAGTTTTTGCTCCCGAACGGAAACTATAAGGTAACCGTCACAGGAGATATATTTTCCTCCCCCCGTATGCAGCAGCGTTGGATTACCATTCGCGGCTGCGGGGAGGGCATGAGGTTCGGTATGACCTTCATATTTGAAAGGCTTCGTTATAGCAACAGTCAACCTGCTTTACCCGTGCAAAGAAGATATCAGGAGATTCCCAAAAAGCCGTGTAAAGCTACTCCGTTACCTATGCCGGTACTCGAAAATATAACGACAAGGTGTGTGACCAATTCGATAAGAAACGACGTGTACCGTCAGTATACTGCTCCTAAACCTCCGGTTTGCCCCGATACACCGAAGGGGAGAGGTAAACGCAAATAATTTTCTTAAAAACACTTGATTTTTATAAATAAATGCAGTATAATTAAATCGTATCTGCAAACGCAAAGGAGTAGTTAAATATGTCAAAGCTGAATGTGGCGGTGCTTTTCGGCGGCGTTTCAAACGAGCATGAAATATCGCTCAGGTCTGCCGCTAACATAATCCGTTTCATGCCCAAAGATAAGTATAATATTATACCGATCGGCATAACGAAAAAGGGCAGATGGCTTTTTTATCCCGGCGACGTTTCGGAGATTGAAAACGGCAACTGGGAGACAAATTCTGACTGCACTCCTGCGGTTATTATTCCCGATCCGATGTATCGCGGGATTCTTAAATATAACGACGGCAAATTTTCAATTGAAAAGATAGATGTGGTTTACCCTGCCGTTCACGGCAAAAACTGTGAGGACGGGATTTTGCAAGGCGTTCTTGAAATGTCGGGCATACCCTATGTGGGGAGCTCTGCACTTGCCTCGGCAACCTGTATGGATAAGGTGCTGACGCATTTGGTGCTTGAGCGTGAAGGCATTCGCATGGCGAAGTTTTGCACCCTCCTTCGTGATGACCTTGACCGGCTTGACAGCTTCTGCGAAGAGGTTGAAGAGAAACTCGGCTTCCCTGTCTGTGTCAAGCCCGCCTGCAGCGGCTCTTCGGTCGGGGTAAACAAAGCTTCAAACGCCGAAGAACTCAAGTCTGCGGTAAAAACAGCCTTCTCTCACGACGATAAGGCTTTGGTAGAAGAATACATAGTCGGGCGTGAGCTTGAGGTTGCGGTCATGGGGAACAGCCCCTCCGACACCTTCACAACTTCGGTCGGCGAGATTTTATCCGCAAACGAAATGTATGACTATGAAGCTAAATATGTAAACACGGAATCCGCGTCCGCAATTCCCGATGACATACACGAAAACGGTGTTTCAAAAGAGATAAAAGAAACCGCTTTGAAGGCATATAAAGCACTCGGATGCAAAGGGCTTTCAAGAATCGACTTTTTTGCAGCCAAAAACGGCGTTTACCTCAACGAGATAAACACGCTTCCCGGATTTACGAATATAAGTATGTACCCCAAGCTTATGGATGACGCGGGTATTCCCGCTTCCGAGCTTATTGACAGGCTTATAAAGCTATGTCTGGAACTGCACGGCGAAATTTAATGACGGAAAGGCTTATGAATGGCTCTGACCACGGAAAATCTTAATATAGCGGGCTTTCCAAATTCAATAAATTTAAATACTGCGATCGGCGTTTTTGATTCCGGCATCGGAGGGCTAACCTGCGTTTCGGAACTGCGAAAAATCTTACCGTGTGAAGATATAATCTACTTCGGCGACACAGCACGAATCCCCTATGGCACACGCTCGAAGGAGACGGTGCTCCGCTATGCCGCTCAAGATATAGCCTTTTTGAAAAGACAGGGCGTTAAGATTGTCATTGCTGCCTGCGGTACCGTTTCAGCCGTTTCTCACAAAGGGATTGCCGGTGAAGATACCCCATTTATCGAGGTGGTAACCCCCACGGCGAGGGCGGCGGTTGCGGCGACTCGAAACAGACGTGTGGGGGTCATCGGAACGTCGGCGACAATTCGTTCCGCTGCCTACGCAAAGGCAATGAGGAGCATGGTTTCAGATATTAAAGTTTTCGGGAACGCCTGTCCGCTTTTTGTTCCGCTCGTTGAAAACGGATATACCGACAGGGGCAACAATGTTACAGAAATCTTAGTGAAGGAATACCTCTCACCTATAAGAGCGGAGGGTGTTGACACTTTGATTTTAGGATGCACCCACTATCCTGTTATTTCAGATATGATTTCAGACTTCATGGGAAAGGATGTGCGGATTATTTCAAGCGGAAAAGAAGCCGCAAATGCCGCTGCCGCAAAGCTTACACAGGAAAATCTCCTGTCCCAAAAGGAAGAAGCGGGAAGCCTTCGTTTCTTCGTGTCGGATGATACCGAACAGTTTATAACAAATGCTCATGCGTACCTCGGGGAGCTCCCGGAGGATTTTGAAAGCAACGTAACCCTTGTTAATATTGAGGATTAAGAAAATTTCAGATGGAAAATAAGTATCAAATTACGCTTGAAAGCGTTTCGTCAAAACCGGGATTCGAACCGGAGACCTATGAACTCACCACGACAGGTGTTCTAACCGTAGCCAAGGACGGCAGTTACAAGATTTCATATAATGAAACCGATTCAAGCGGAAGCCTTTTTGAAAATATTGTCACAGCAAAGGGTGATATGACTGCAAGCGTTTCAAGGATGGGGATTTACGGCAGTTCGTTCACACTTGACACCGACAAAAAGCAGCTCTGCGTTGTGAAAACCCCGTTCGGGGAGCTTTGTTTGGGAGTTTTGACCCATACCATAAAAAATGACCTTACTAAAGACGGCGGCGAGCTGTTTTTACAATACACCCTCGATGCGAACAACAGATATTTATGTGATAATGAAGTTAAGCTTAAAGTAACAATATAGGGAAATAGGAATCAAAGATAATGACCGATAAAATTAAGGATGCCAAGGCACAGCTGTTTTCGATTATCGAGGCTGCACGGAAGGAAGTTTGCGGCGATGTAGATTTGCCGCAGTTTAATATTGAGATTCCGGCAGACACGACGCATGGGGACTTTGCGACAAACGCCGCACTCTGTTCGGCTAAGGCGATGAAGTCGAATCCGCGAAAGCTTGCAGAAGAGTTTACAGCGAAGATACAGAATATGAAGCTCTGGGCAGACAGCTTTTTTGATCGTTTTGAGATTGCCGGACCGGGCTTTATAAACTTCTTTTTGGGAGATAAATTTTACACACAAACCGTGTGTGAGGTTATAGCGGACGGCAAAGACTATGGGAAATCCGACTTCGGGCAGGGTGAAAGCAGAGTTGTCGAGTTTGTTTCCGCAAACCCCACGGGACCGATGCATATAGGGAACGCAAGGGGCGGAGCTTTGGGAGATGCAATCGCGGAGCTCTTAAACGCCGCCGGATACAAGGCTTCGAGGGAGTTTTATGTCAACGATGCCGGGCAGCAGGTAGTCAAATTCGGAACCTCCCTTTCAAAGAGATATGAACAGATTTGCAGCAAAAAAGGACAGGCTCTTGCCGTCTCCTTCACAAACAATTACGACTTCGCACAGGCTTTATATACAGACGACAAAACCTTCCCGATGCCTGATGGGCTCTATCTCGGTGCGGATATTATCGAGCACGCTAAAAACTATTATGATACTCACGGCGATGAGCTGATGAAACTATCTGAAGAAGCAGACGAGGAAAGAGCGAACACGCTTTCCGCGTACGCTCTGCCGCTTAATATCGAAAAACTTAAGTCCGATCTGAAAAGATATGGCATTGAATATGACCGCTGGTTCTTTGAAAGCAGTCTTGACACAGCTGTTGAGGATATCTTAGCGAAGCTCAAGACGTCGGGCTACACCTATGAGCAAGACGGGGCGTTATTCCTCAAAACCGCAGAGCTCGGCGACGAAAAGGACAGGGTCTTGGTACGTGCAAACGGTGTGCCGACCTATGTTGTGCCTGATATAGCATACCACTACAACAAGCTTGTGGAACGCGGCTTTGCAAAGGCTGTGAACGTTTTCGGTGCGGATCACCACGGCTATATTCCGCGGATTAAGGCGGCGATGAAGGCTTTGGGGGTTGACCCCGACCGAATTGATGTCGTTATCATGCAGATGGTTATGCTTGTTCGTGACGGACAGGCTGTGAAGCTCTCAAAACGTTCCGGCAAGGCTATCACGATGGAGACGCTCCTTGACGAGATTCCCCTTGATGCGGCACGGTTTCTTTTCAACCTCCGCGAGCCGAACACACACATCGAACTTGACCTTGACCTCGCTGTTGAGCAGACCTCTAAAAACCCCGTATACTATGTTGAATACGCTCATGCAAGAATATGTTCAATCCTTAAAAACCTTTCTGAGTTAGGCTCCCTTCCTGCAAAGCCGGGTGAAGCTCTGACCTTCACCGAGCCGGAAGAAAAGCTTCTTATCAGGACTGTTGCGGAGCTCCCCGAGACTGTTATCTCCGCTGCTTGTGACTATAATCCGTCGGAAATCACAGGATACTGCATTAAGCTTGCGGGAGTTTTCCATAAATTTTATGATCGGTGTCGGATTAAAGACGAAGCACCGGAGGTTATCAAATCACGTCTGGCACTCTGTCTGTCGGTGAAGATTGCAATAGCGAATGCACTTTTATTGTTAGGAATCAAGGCTCCGGACAGGATGTAAACTTCAATTTTATACTCGAAAATCGGATATAGGTAAAATACGCGATAATGGGATATTATATCGACTGGGAAAATTCCGGCGGTGCATCGGCTGTGCCGAAAACAGCTTTAGACCCGCTTAAAAACTGCCGCCCGAAGGATGCAAAATGGCTGCTTTACACCGTCTTAAGCGGCGATTTCGGGCTGGAATCCTCTGCCGAAGGGCTTTCGATGGATATCTCCGACACCGAAGAAGCTCTGCAATTTTGGCTTAATCGGGGCGTTATTAAGTCGGGAGATAAGGCTTGCAGTAAAACGGTGAAAACCACTGTAACTGCCGATGAGAAAGATGTAAGGCATAATTTCTTACGACCTTTTGATAAAAAAGAGGTTACAGAGATAATCGAAAATTCGGGTGCTCTGCAATACCTTTTCAAAGAAATTGAAGCTCTGATTCCCGGTGCACCGACCCTTACCGAACAGAAAACATACATATTAATACACGAATATTACGGGATTGAAGTCAGCAATATTCTCATGGCTGTGCATTTTGCCGTAAAGATCGGGAAATACCCGAACAGAAGCCCTGCATATGTAGAAACGATTGCAAAATATTGGCACGAAAACAGGATTCTGTCGCACAAGGACGCAACCGATGACATTAAACGCAGACGCGAATACTTCACATTTGAGGGGCGAATTAAAACTATTTTCGGGCTTGGCAGACCTTTCACCGCAAAGGAACGCGAGCATATCGAAGTGTGGCAAAGTTACGGATATTATGACGATATATTCAAATATGCATATGAAGTTTCGGTTGAACACACAGGGGTAATAAAACTGCCATACATCGCAAAGGTGCTTACAAACTGGTATATGACAGGACTGCGAAACCTTGATGAAATCAAGGAATATAACGAAAAATATCTTGAAAAACAGGGCGAATATAAGTCCTTGAAAAAACCCTTTATGAAAGCACCGAAGAATAAGGGTACACCATCATTTGATCTTACGAATGCGGAAAATGAAGATTTTGAAGCAGCACTCAGAGGAGAATTCGGCTAATGAGTTTTAATGAAACAGCATATGCAAATGCCCAAAAAGAGCTTTCAAATCGAAAATTTAATGCCGAAGAAACCGCAAAAGCACGATTTGAAAAAGTATCAAGTGCAATTCCCGAAATAAATAAAATTGACAGCATGATGAAGGCTCATATAATAAACCTCACTAACTTTGTTTTCCAAAAAAACGATGTCAGCAAGCAACTCGAAAAAATAAAAAGCGAATATGCTCACGGAGAAACCTTAAAGCAAAAACTTTTAAAAGAAAACGGTTATCCCGAAGATTATTTAAAAATAAAGTACAGCTGTGAAAAGTGTAATGATACAGGATTCATTGATGGAGTAAGATGTAAGTGCTTTTTGCGGTTAATCAATTCTTATTCAATTGCGGAACTTAATCGGACAGCTAACCTTCCCGATTGTGATTTTGAACATTTCAATCTTGAATTTTACAGAGGCAAAACCAATAATAACTATAATATCTATAATATCATGGAAAATAATTACATGGTATTACGTAAATACGCAGAAGAATTTAATGAAAATTCAGAAAGTTTATTGATTTACGGAAAAACCGGTTTGGGCAAAACACATATTTCAATCGCAATGGCTAAAAGAATCATCGAGAAAGGATATACTGTCGCTTACAGTTCTATTATAAGTCTGCTTGAAAATATCTCAAGAGATAAATTTGAAAGAAATAATCAATACTCTAATACCGAACGAGATATAATTGATGTTGATTTATTAATAATTGATGACTTGGGTTCAGAGTATGAGACGCCTTATCTTGAATCAATTATTTATCATGTTATAAACAGCAGGATGAATCTTCAAAAGCCTACTATAATTAATTGCAATTTAGATAAACTTGATGATCTAAGCGATCGGTATGATTATCGCATCGTTTCACGTATAACTAATTATTATAAACGTGTACATTTCGGCGGCAGCGATATTCGTCAAATTAAACGGAAATAAATAGTACTGTTTATATAAATTCAGCAATTTCAACAAAACAAAAGCAAAAACTTTATCTATTATTACAACACTAAAATTCTTGTTTATTCTCTCATTTTATGCTATAATTAATTAAAGTACATATATACATTGGCGTATTATGCCGGATGCTTGAAGAAAAAATCAAGCTTAATACCGGTTTTGAAATATGGAGGTTTTACAATGGACGGCAGCGGAACAATTTATTTAAAAACCGTCAACTTCGGCGGATTCGAGAAAAACGGTGTTTTACAGTATGTTGATGAACTCAACACCAAGATTTTCTCGCTTGAAGCCGAGCTTGATGAGAAAAAAACACTTTTAGCTTCCGCCGGGGATGCCTCCGCCGGCAGCGAAAAATACGAAGAACTCCTTCGTGTTGACAAAACCAAGATTGCCGAACTTCAGACAGCTAACAACTCGCTGATGATTCAATATCAGTCGGCTATGGATGAGATGTCGGAAAAGGATAAAGAGATCGAAGCTCTTAAAAACAAGACCTCCGCTCTTGAAGACGAACTTGCAGATGCAAAACGTAAAGCGGCAGCCGGCTCTATGGAAAGCTCCGCGATGGATCTGGGCGCTGTATTCATGGAAGCTCAGAAATCCGCAAGCCTCATCGTTACACAGGCGAAAGAAAATGCTCGTAAAATGGATGAGGATGCCAAGAAACTTGCTAATCAGGTTGTTGACGATGCCAACGGCAAAGCTTCAACTATCGTTAAAAAGGCTGACGAAACAGCTTCGCGTATCCTCACCGATACCGAACGCAAAATCGCTGACCTTCGTGCTCAGGCTGACCACGTCAAGACTTCCGTTGAAAAGCAGGTCGGTGATCTCGATTTCAATATCACCAAACTTCGCAGCGTGATCGAATCGTTCTCCGCGGACAGCACGGCAAAACTCACCGAAACAAAGACCATCATCGAACGTGCTCAAACCCTTATTAACGCAGAAGATGAAACCGAAACCTACATAAACGCGACAATTAAGCGTGTTCCTCCTCCGAAGTTCTCCCCTAACCAGTATCGCAATGATAACGATTCTGATAACAAGAAGCCCGAGCCGGAGGCACAGCCCGACCGCAAGCAACAGCAGCAAAAGCCCGAACCCAAGCCCGAACCCAAGCCCGAACCTAAGCAAGAACAAAAACAGGAAGCTCCTAAAAAACAACAGGGCGGCGGCAAGCCCGCATCTAAATTCGGATTTGACCTAAGCGAGCTTGAGAGCCTCTCAAAACTCGTTGAAGGTTCCGCAGGAAATGACAATTACTAAGCCTGTCTCTCTCGATACATCGGAGCTTCGCGAAAAGGCTCATACACTTCGTGCCGGCATGAAGGTGCTCCTTTCGGGGACTGTTTATACCGCCAGAGATGCCGCTCACAAACGATTTACCGCACTTATCGGTGCAGGTGAAGATATGCCGTTTCCTCTTGACGGTGCTGTCATCTACTATGCAGGTCCCACACCGGCAAAACCCGGAAAGCCGATCGGAAGCTGCGGTCCCACCACTTCCGGGCGGATGGATTCGTTCGCACCTGCGCTTTTAGACCTTGGTCTGTCGGCAATGATCGGTAAGGGCGAGCGAAATGCAGCTGTCAAAGAGGCGATAAAGCGAAATGCGGCGGTTTATTTTGCCGCAATCGGCGGTGCAGGTGCACTTGCCGCCGCTTCTATAGTTTCTTCAGAAGTTATAGCCTTCCCGGAACTGGGCTGCGAATCGGTTAAACGCCTTGTCTTCAAGGATTTTCCCCTGATTGTCGCGATAGACAGTTGCGGCGGAGATATCTTTGACAGGAAATAGTACTATTATAATAATTTAACGAGATGATTTACTTAATGTGTAATCATCTCGTTTTCATTTTGTAATATTTAATGGTATACAATTTAATTATATTAGCATGAATTAAATTGATTATCAGAAGTGACTAAAAAAATGGAGAATGTTTTGGTTAAAATTTCTCTTGACATGAAGGTTAAAATACTATATAATGAATTTAATGACTATACAAACACAAGATGTTGTGTTTTTGGATAAGATAGAGGTAACAAAATGATTACAGCGATTAGAAAAAGAGATAACAGAACAGCGGCGTTCAATCCCGAAAAAATAGCCCAAGCGATCTATAAAGCGGCGCTTTCTGTCGGCGGTTCAAACTATAACGAAGCTTTAATCCTCACAAAAGAGGTTTGCAGGTTTATTGAACAGCAGTTCGGCGACAATATGCCGACCGTTGAAGAGGTTCAGGATATTGTCGAAAAGGTTTTGATCGAGTCGGGGCACGCGAAAACCGCGAAGTCCTATATTCTTTATCGTGCTGACAGAACCCGCACACGCGAGATGAACACCAAATTGATGAAGATTTACGAAGACCTCACCTTCAAGCCTGCCGAGGGTTCGGATATGAAACGCGAGAACGCCAATATAAACGGCGACACCGCAATGGGAACGATGCTTAAATACGGCTCGGAGGGTGCTAAGCACTTCTATCAGATGTATGTGCTCGACCCCAAGCATGAAAAGGCTCACCTTGAGGGCGACATTCAGATTCACGACCTTGATTACTACGGCTTCACCACCACCTGTACCCAGATTGACCTTATCAAGCTTTTTAAGGATGGCTTTTCAACCGGGCATGGTTATCTTCGCGAGCCCAATGACATCTACAGCTATTCGGCACTTGCTTGCATAGCGATTCAATCAAACCAGAATGACCAGCACGGCGGACAGTCAGTGCCGAACTTCGAGTATGCAATGGCAGAGGGCGTTAAGAAGACTTATCGCAAGAAATATACATATAATATTGCTCGTTATCTTGAGATGGAAGAGATTTGCGAGGACGGCAAACCCGATGCTGACCGCATTGCAGATGAAGTTTACAGTGAAACCGGACTTGTTCCTGTTTTAGCAGGAGATAATGGCTATGCTGAGGCTGAAAAAGCAAAACTTTTACAGCTTACCGATGAAAAAACTGCTGATAAGATACAAAAATATGCCCACATCAACAGCGTTAAGGAGACCGACCGTGCTACCTATCAGGCGATGGAGGCTTTGATTCACAACCTCAATACCATGAACAGCCGTGCCGGTGCACAGGTCCCGTTTTCTTCCATAAACTACGGACTTGACACCTCCCCCGAGGGACGGATGGTTATTAAAAATGTCCTGCTTGCCCAAGAAGCCGGTCTGGGTAATGGTGAAACTCCGATATTCCCGATCCATATCTTCAAGATTAAAGAGGGGATAAACTATAACCCCGAAGACCCAAGCTACGACCTTTTCAAGCTTGCCTGCAGAGTTTCCGCGAAGCGTCTCTTCCCGAATTTCTCGTTCCAAGATGCTCCCTTTAACCTTAAATACTATAAGCCCGGCGACTACAACACGGAAATCGCGTATATGGGCTGCCGGACCAGAGTTATCGGCAATGCTTACGATCCGACACGTGAAATCGTTGCAGGACGCGGCAATCTGAGCTTCTCGTCAATCAACCTCCCGCGTTTGGGTATCGAAGCAAGGGGCGATATGGAGAAATTCTGGGTGTCGCTTGATGAGATGATGGATTTAGTAATTGATCAGCTTAACCATCGTTTCCGCCTCCAGATGCAGAAGAAGGTTTATAACTTCCCGTTCCTTATGGGGCAGGGCGTTTGGATTGACTCCGAAAAGCTCGGTCATGAGGACAGCGTTGAAGAGATTCTCAAACACGGCACCCTCTCGATGGGATTTATCGGGCTTGCGGAATGTCTCGTTGCACTCACCGGAAAACACCATGGCGAATCGCAGTCTTCAAGGGATTTAGGCTTTGAGATTGTGAAGCGTATGCGCGCAAGGGTTGATCGCGAAACTGCTGAAACGCACCTTAACTACACCCTTATTGCAACCCCTGCAGAGGGTCTTTCCGGGCGTTTTGTGCGGCTTGATAATGAAAAGTACGGGAAAATTGCCGGCATAACCGACCGTGATTACTATACCAATTCATTCCATATTCCTGTTTATTTCCCGATAAGTGCTTTCGATAAGATAAAGATCGAAGCTCCCTATCACGAGCTTACAAACGCCGGTCACATCAGCTATATTGAGCTTGACGGCGACCCGATCAAAAACTTAGATGCCTTTGAGAAGGTTGTCCGCTGCATGAAGGAATCGGGTATCGGTTATGGGGCTATTAACCATCCGGTGGATCGTGACCCTGTCTGCGGCTACACGGGGATTTTAGGCGAGGTCTGCCCGCACTGCGGACGCACCGAAAAGGACGGCAAGCCCAAGTTTGTTCGTATCCGCCGCATCACCGGTTACCTTGTGGACAACATGGAGCGCTGGAACAATGCAAAACGTGCCGAGGAACACGACCGCATTAAGCACGGGGTGTAATAGATATGCCGGAGACAAAACCTGAAGCTCTTGAGAAAGCAGTCAGAAAAATCAAGATAATCGGCATTTCCATTTTTATCCTTATTATCGTGTTATTTATCGGGGTGAGGTATCTTATTAAGTATATCGCCCCGGTAGAACCTGACGTCGGATTTCATTTTGAAGAAAAGAAGATAACCCTTCTTGACTACTATGACGATCCCTATTCTTCGCTTGATTCGTCTGTTGATTTCAAGTGGGTGATGATTGACGAAGACACTTTTATATGCCGTGATGATAAAACTCTGATAAAGATTGATGCAAAAAAAGGGCAGATTGTCCGCAGATCAAAGACCTTTCTTGAAGATGAAAGCGTTAGTGAAATAATCGTTTTAGGTGATGGAAATATTGCTGTTTCTGTCTATAAAAGCATTGGCGAAGACAACGGATATTATTATCTCCGAAAATTCACCCCAGATTTGGGGATTATCGGTGACACCCTTATTCCGGAGGAACTGGGCGGTCTACGCTTCGACGCAGCATATCTTGACGGAATTTTTTACGAATCACAAATCGATACAGAGAATGACGTGCACCTTCTTTATACCTATGACGAAAACATGAACATCCTGTCAAAAGAAACTATCAATATTGATTTTTTGCAAAATTATAGCAGAGTAGGAGCAACAGCTTTTATAAGCGGCGATGGTAAACCGGCTATATACTGGACTGTATGGTCAACCGATCCAAACGACCCAAAACAGACTTTAACCGGCTCAAGCGGTTATCATTATAGAAACTATATAACATCGTTTGAAGCAAAACCGTCTGAAATTATAAGGCTCCCACAAAGAAACGAAGCCGACAACTATTTTTATGCTGCAGCAGGCGATGAGGAATATCCGATTTATGTAGATTTCGTGAACACTGATCTGCTTTACCTTGTGCTTTTCGGAGAGGACATTCGCGGAAATGGTGTGATGGGTGTGAAATGGGACGGCACAGCAGAAAAAATTCTTGCAACAAACGATGAAGATATGATAAACGGCTCCAGACCGTTTTATCGAACAGCATCACTTATATTTAGTTCTCAAACTCGTAACGGCAATCTCTACACGCTTGAGTATGAATACGCGGAAACGGACGATGACGGAACTAAACACGGACCGAGGCTTGTTTTGAGGAAATTGATGAAGGTTTATGATTAAAAGTGAATCGGGAAGCTTTCACTTCCCGATTTTTTATTGCAAAAACTGATTATATTTTAACTCCCTCTCCATTGAAGTCTTCTCGCCATGCCCGGGACAGAGGGTATAATCGCTGTTTCCGAATTTTTCTAAAAACCTTTGCAGAGATTTTTCCATGATTTGAGGTTTACTGTTCGGGAAGGACGTGTTGCCTATTGAACTTTTGAAGAGAAAATCGCCGGTGAAGATCATGCTCCCCATGACGATACAGATACAGCCGGGGGTGTGTCCGGGAGCGTGGAAAATCTGATATGTTATGTCTCCGATGGTCAGGCTATCACCATCATGAAGTGCGGCGACAGGGCCTGTGTAGACTGGGAACGTGCCGGGGAGATATGCAAGTCCGGCAAGATTCATACTTGTATCGCGAAGCATTGAAGTCTCAGCTTCGTGCATATAAACCTTTGCACCTGAAACTTTTTCAATCGCTTTAAGCCCAAAGATATGGTCAAAATGCCCATGGGTGAGAATTAGGGCGGTGAGCTTCTTGCCGGTGTTGGTTATCTTCTTTACTACGTCAATAGCCTGCTCGGGAGCATCAATCAGCACAAATTCGCCGTTTCTTTCGATAAGATACGCGTTGCACTCACCGTCACGAGCGGCAGGAATCATAGATACATTGACTTCCATAATACCACCCCTTGTCTATGTGAACAGTTTTTTAATCTTATCAAAGAACGAACTTCGTTTCTGGTAGTTTTGCAGTGTCAAAGATTCGTCAAATTCGCGAAGCTTCTCTTTCTGTTTCGAGGAAAGTTTTTGGGGTATCTCAACGACGATATGAACATAGTGGTCGCCGTAGTCGTTGCGGTTGAGTTTCTTAACGACCTTGCCGCGAAGACGGAATACAGTACCACCCTGTGTGCCTTCGGGAACTGTATATTTCACGTTGCCGTCGTTGGTCGGAACGGTGAGCTCGTCTCCCAGTACTGCTTGTGTGTAGGTAATCGGGAAGTCGCTGTGTATGTCAAAGCCGTCACGCTCAAAAATATCATCGGGGCGTATGTTAATACGGATATGAAGGTCCCCGTACGGTCCGCCGTTTGCACCGACTGCACCCTGACCGGAAAGTTGTATGTTCTGCCCGTTGCTGATTCCCGCCGGGATATCAACGGAGAGAGTTTTTGAGGCATTGACACGTCCCGCACCACCGCAGCGTTTGCAGGGGTCGGTAATAACCTTCCCCTTGCCCCCGCATTTCGGGCAGACCGACTCTTGCGATATAACGCCGAATGGGGTTCGTTGGGTAGTCTTAACAGAGCCTGTGCCGCCGCAATCGGGGCAGGTGGAAACGTTGCTTCCCGGAGCGGCACCCGAACCGTTACATTCAGGGCACTTTTCGGGGCGATTATATGAAATCTCAACCTTTTTGCCGTGACAGGCTTCCAAAAAGTCGATGGTAATGCTTGCTTGGATATCTTGACCGCGGCGGGGTGCAGTCGCACTTCTGCTTCGTGAGGACGACGAAAACCCTCCGCCGAAGAAGCTGGAGAAAAGGTCGCTCAAATCGTCTATGCCGCCCATTCCGCCCATGCCGGAGAATCCACCGAAGCCGCCACCTCCGCCGTATGAAGGGTCTATCCCGGCGTGACCGAACTGGTCATAGCGGGATTTCTTTTCGGGCGTGGAAAGAACTTCGTAAGCCTCGTTAACTTCCTTCATGTTATCCTCGGCGGTTTTGTCGCCGGGGTTAAGGTCAGGATGGTATTTTTTTGCAAGCTTGCGGTAAGCCTTCTTTATTTCATCGTCCGAGGCACCTTTTGTTATGCCTAAGACTTCGTAAAAATCACGTTTACTATCAGCCATGAGAGCTTTCGCTCCCTTCTAAACTAAGTTTTTTTACACAGTTTAGGGAAAGACGGATCTTTCCCTAAAGCGTGT
>JAISIC010000068.1 GCA_031262225.1 Ruminococcus sp.
TCCGAGGCGTTGGAAAAATGGGATGCAAAGCTTTATAAATCCATACTTCCCGTGATTTACGAAATAATCCTGCTTATTGACGAACACCTCGTGAATTACCTTAAATCCATAGGGCAGACCGACAAGCAGATAGCCGGAAAAAGGATTTTCGACGGCAATCAGATCCATATGGCGCGCCTTGCGATATACGGTGGCGTTTACGTCAACGGTGTTGCGGCGATTCACACCGAAATACTCAAAGCCGATGCCCTCAAAGAATGGTATGAAATCTACCCCGAGAAGTTCCAAAACAAGACTAACGGTATTACACCCCGGCGTTGGCTTGGGCTCTGCAACCCCGAGCTTTCCGCACTCATAACAGAAAAAATCGGAAGCGGCTGGCAGGTTGACCTTGACAGGCTTGCCGAACTCAAAAAGTTTGTTGACGATGATGCGACGATAACAAAATTTATCGACATTAAGAATACGAAAAAGCGGCAGTTGGCTGAATATATCAAAAAGCAGGAGGGTATTGAAATTGACCCGACATGGATTTTTGATGTTCAGGTGAAGCGTCTGCATGAATATAAAAGGCAGCTCTTAAACGCATTTTCCATCATGGATTTGTATTTCAAGATCAAGGAAAATAAGCTGCCCGACCTTGCCCCGACTGTGTTTATCTTCGGAGCGAAGGCAGCACCCGCTTACCGCAGGGCAAAGGCGATAATAAAATATATCAACTGCGTTGCGGAGCTTGTGAATAACGACCCCGACACCAAGGATAAGCTGAAGGTTGTGTTTGTGCACAACTACAATGTGTCCTATGCAGAGAAGATAATCCCCGCTTGCGACATTTCCGAGCAGATTTCCACCGCAGGCACCGAGGCTTCGGGTACAGGGAACATGAAATTCATGTGTAACGGGGCTGTGACACTTGGGACTTGGGACGGTGCGAACGTTGAGATAACCGAAAAGGCGGGCTGGGAAAACGAATATATCTTCGGTTGCAGGGTTGAGGAGATCAACAAAATCCGCCCGACCTACCGCCCGAAAGAGAAGATTTATAACACCAACGAACGTGTGAAAAGGGTTATCAACACGCTTGTGGACGGCACCTTCAACGACGGCGACACCGGCTGGTTCGGTGAGCTTTTCGGAAGCCTGACCATCGGTGCTTCATGGCACAAGCCGGATAAATATTTCCTGCTTGCGGATCTTGAGGGGTATGTTGACACAAAGCTTCGTGCTCTTTATGATTATAAAAACAAAAAGATATTTGCAAAAAAATGCTTCATGAATGTTGCAAATTCCGGGTTCTTTTCCTCTGATCGTACGGTGAAACAGTATGCTTCCGAGCTGTGGAAAATATAAGGGCAAAGCCCCTATACCCCCTTTTTCGCAGGGAAAAATCCCCCACACCCCCCTCTTAACACCCCTACCCCCATCCAATCCAAAGATGTCATCACATTTTCTCAAAGCACGTGGGGATATCTCCCCCTTCCGGGCAACGAAACTTGTAGTTCGAGACGTCGCCTTTAAGAATACTTTGTTTTGCACTGCTTTAAAGCGGTGAATCGTTTGGCAAGCCCGCCCACACCTTTTCCACCTCCCCCCCTTCCCAATAAAAATTTCTTGACGTGATTTGGCGTAATAAAAAGTCTTGTTTCAGGGGCTTTCTATAAAACGCTGAAAACACGTGAGGATATCTCAGAATTGGAAGGGGGAGGGGGTAAAAAGGTGGGTGTGGGGGGAAAAGAGGTGTGGCATAGTGCCACGCTGGGGAGAGGGGAAACAAGTGTGACCTCGGTATCTTGCGTTAAGAAAGACTGCACATGAACGCAGGTGTCTCCCTCCCCCTCTTTTCCCCCTGAATAAACAATATATAATCCTTCTTAAAATCTACACGCGAACATCTTTAAGTTAAGAGCAACCACGGGCGGCAAGCCCGCGGGGGCCCCCGTGCGTGTCCGTAGCTCAGCTGGATAGAGCGTCAGACTCCGACTCTGAAGGTCACCGGTTCGAATCCGGTCGGGCATAGATCAAAAACCCCAATTTTACAATGCTGTAAAGGTTTACACCATACAAGCGTATCTTACGCGGAAATGGCGTAAACTTTTACATTTTTACATTTATTTGTGCCGTAAATTCTGTTGACCGAAAAAACGAGTTCTGATATAATGAATATGACGGAATGTTAATGAAATTTTTAGAGATAGGTTTTTTTGCCCATGATTAAGATGATAACTGCGTTTACATCCGAAGCTGACATTGCGGACATCGCGATTGCAGAAATCCTCGAACAGATAGACATTAAAGCGCTCCAAAAGAATACTGTCGCGATAGTCCAATGCCATGCGGAATTTATAAAATCGGGCGTTTTAGGTGCGGTGTGCAAAGCTCTGCCGTTTGAAACGGTCGGAATTTCATGCTCATATACATCTGTCAACGGCTCAAGCGGAGCACTTTCTTTGACCGTCAGCGTTTTAACGGGTGACGATTGTTATTTCAAAACGACCTCTTTTTCGGGCACCGAATCCAAAGAAGCTGTGCTTGCATCTGCAAAAGAAGCAGCTTCAAAGCTTGCCGAAAACGGGAAAATGCCGACAATGGGGCTTGCGTATGCGTCTTTCATGAGCTTTGTTTCGGGTGATAAGATTGTTAATGCGTTTTCGGAGGGTCTTCCGGGAGTTCCGCTATATGGCTCGCTTCCGATATCCGACGAGCTTGATTTCTCCGATTCATACACCATACATAATGGTTTATATACTGAATACGGCGGCGTGTTTTTGGGGATATACGGCGACTTTACGCCGACCTTCAAGCTTACTGCACTCAGTGAGGGCAAGGTCTACAGAACACACGGCATAGTCCAAAAAACGAGCGATAACATTGTATATCAGATTGACGGCATGAAAGCGACTGATTTTATTGTCGAAAAAGGAATCGCAACGAAGGAGACAGCCGGCAATATCGTAGCCCAGCCCGCAGTTTTCACCTACCCCGACGGCTCGATAGTTATGCGTAATATTTTAAGTGTTGATTTTGAAAAAGGGTCATTTTTGCTTTCGGGAGATGCACATGAAGGTGCCGTTATTGACTTTGCACTTATTTCCGCAGGCGATGTTAAGGCGTCGGCAAGTGCCCTTATCGGCGAGATTGAAGACCTTTTTGCAAGTGCTTCGGTGGTACTTTTCTATTCATGTGCGACAAGACTTTGGTCGCTCGGGACAGAGGCAACAGCCGAGATTGAGCTGCTTGCAAAGACGCTTAAAAATAAAAAATACCAGTTCGCCTTCTCCGGCGGAGAGATATATCCCATGCTTGTTGACGGGAAGTATATTAATACTTTTCAGAATAATAATTTGACGGCGTGTATAATATAGCATAAAAGTCTTGACAATCTGTCTGATATCAGATATACTAATATTGGGCGGTGAAGACGTGCGAGAGGACGAATATAGTCATAAAGGCATTGAAAGAGCGACACAAATTGACAAAAATATCATTGAAAGCAATGAATATCGGCGTAAATTTGACAATGCTACTCATAATCCAAAAGTTAATAAAATATTATATGAATCAGCAAAAGAAATGCTTTACGATCGTTCCGGCACGCGATATGAAAGTATGCGTTGGATTGACGGCGATACCGGTAAAATAATAACTGAATTTAACAACATGGGAAAGTTACCTGATTTGACCGGGAAAGACCATGAATTAAAGGTTGAATACGACGATAACGTATTACATAAGCTTAAAGGGTATAATAATGTTGTAACTGTTCATAATCACCCGAATAGTACAGCTCCCAGTGCCGGTGACTTTAATTCAGCTTATAAGAATGGATATAGAACAGGGATTATCGTTGCACATAACGGGCGAGTATTCAAGTATATGTCAAAACAGGAAATAAGCGATATTGCTTATGACATCACATGGCAAAAGTATTGTAACAGAGGTTATGGCGAGATTGAAGCACAAATCATGACAATTGAACAGTTCATGCGAAACGCTGATATTACTTTTGAGGAGGTACTGAAATAATGACATGGTTTGAAGATGATTCACATGAAATACCGGAATCAATTAGAAATATGCCGAAAGAAGAAGTGGAACGCAAGTCGGCAGAGCTTTTAGATCAACTCCGAAGAGAACGCGATGCAAAGAGAAAAAAACCGCTTAGTGCGTAGCAGCTAAAAAGATAATATAACAGCTAAAGAGTGCAGAAATGCACTCTTTTTCTCATCTCACAAAACTAAAAACCACGCGCAAACATCTTTAAGTTAAGAGCAACCTTGAGCGGCTTGCCCGCGGGGGCTCCCCGCTATTTCCCCACACAAAAATTCTCAAAAATCGACCTTGTCACCGCGGCGGTGGGGGATTCGCCGACCAGATCTGACAGTATCGCGAGAGCAGACTCAATTAAGACACCGGCGGCGTCGAGCGGCAAACCTGCTTCAATCCGTTCTGCCGTTTCGGTGAGGACATCCTTTGCACGCTTTGCACAGGAATACTGCCTTTCGTTCAGGATTATATCCGTTCCGGCAACCGCTCTTTTTGACTGCTTTGAAATCGCTGCAATAAGTTCATCTAAACCGTCCGAAGTTTTCGCCGACAGCTCTACTATATGTTTATATCTGCTTTTAATATACTCATTGTTTATTTTTTGCGGCAGGTCGGACTTGTTTATAACCGCAATAGCATTCGAAGATAAGCCGATTATATCCTCGTCTGATTTGTCAAGCTCACGAGAGCCGTCAAAGACAGCTAAAACTATCTCTGCTTCGGAGATTTTTTTCTTTGCAAGGGCTGTTCCGGTCTGCTCGATGGGGTCGTGAGTTTCGTGAATGCCGGCGGTGTCAAAAACCCTGTAAACAAGATCGCCGAGCCTGATTTCATTTTCAATCACGTCGCGGGTTGTCCCCGGAATATCGGTCACGATGCTTTTTTCCGCCTTGGAGAGCATATTCATAATACTGCTCTTGCCGACGTTTGGCTTCCCGGCAATGCAGAGAGGAATCCCCGATTTTATCAGCTGACCGAAACTATAGCCGTCTGCAAGTTTACTTAAAGTATTTATAGCGTTATTTATTACATTGTGTATATTTTTTTGCGATATTCCGGCAATGCTTTCAATATCTTCATCGTCGGGATAGTCCGCCCAAACGCCCAGTCCCGCCAAAAGTTTTGTAAGGCTGTCCGAAACCGCCTTAATCTCTTTATAGAGCACGCCCTCACGCATAGAGAGCGCGGAGCGGAGCTCCGTTTCGCCCTTTGAAGCAATAATATCTATGACAGCTTCCGCTTGGGTCAAAGTCGTCTTTCCGTTTATAACGGCAATCTCGGTAAACTCACCGGGCAGGGCGGAGCGAACGCCGAGGTCATATATTGCCTTAAGTATCCGTCCTGCACTGTAAATACCGCCGTGAACGGATATCTCAACGACATCCTCGCCGGTGTATGAGCGGGGTTTTTTATATACAGAGAGTATACATTCGTCTAAAAATTCATCTTTGTATATGATTTTGCCATACGCACAGGAATAGCCGTCCCAGTCTGACGGCTTGTCGGTGCGGGATATCCCGCAAAAAAGGGTATCTGCAATAAAAAAAGAGCGTGAACCGCTTATGCGGATTACCGCGATTCCGCCGTACCCGATCGGCGTTGAGATTGCCGCAATTGTATCTATACTAAACACCTTCACCCGTTTTGTGACAAACGTAATATAAAATCATAGTTATCATCGTCAGCCATTATATTTACTTTACTCATGCCGCATTTTTGGCATTTATATACTATCTGTATACCCTTTTTGCCGTTTTTTATTCCGACAGGTGATAATATGCCGTGACAATCACAGGCTCTGTCGCCCGGGTTTATGTCAACATGAAGCGAACACAGGCAAGCGGGACAGTGATCTCTTGCCGTCCGCCCAAGCGAGGGGATATCTGCACCGCAAACGGCACAGATAAACCCCTCATCAATCATTCTAAAACGCTTGGATTCCATTACATCTTGAAGCCGTTCATGATGCTTCTGAGGTTTTCAACCTGTTCCATGAACTGACGTGTCGTTGCGGCACACTCTTCAGAGGTCGCAGAGTTTTCGTTCGCCGATTCGGTGAGGTGATCGGTGTTGGTGACAAGTGCTGTGAGCTCGGAAGTTTGAGCGGCTGTGTCGGCACTTATCGCGGCGATGAGGGTGTTGACCTGCTCAATCGAGGTAACGATTTTTTGGAGTGCGTCGGCGGTGTCGTCGGCGATATCGGTACCCTTCTTAACCGAGTCGATAGAGTTGCCTATTAGCCCTGTGGTGTCCTTTGCGGCTTCGGCGGATTTTGAAGCAAGGTTTCTGACCTCTTCGGCAACAACCGAGAATCCCTTGCCTGCTTCGCCCGCTCTTGCTGCCTCGACAGCGGCGTTGAGTGCCAAGATATTTGTCTGGAAGGCAATGTCATCAATTGTTTTAATGATTTTGCCGATCTCTTCGGAAGCGTGGGTGATATCCTCCATCGAAGCAAGCATCATTGTCATCTTTTCTTTGCCTTCGCTTGCCATCGAAACGGCGGTTGAAACTATGTCTGTTGCCGATCTGGCTTCATCTGAAGTAGACTTTAGACTGCCGCTGATTTCGTTTATGCCGATATTGAGCGAACCTGCGGATTGCGACTGCTCTGTAGCGGTGTTGGCAAGAAGGTCTGCGGCGGATTGAAGTTGGGCAGCACCTTGATGGATTTCGTTTGAAACGTTTGTGAGGGTATCCATAATGTCATGGAGATTGGTCTTAATCTCGTGCATAGAGGTGTATATCGGTTCAAAGTCACCGATATATTTCACCGAAGTTGTAACGGTGAGGTCCTTGTTTGCAAACCCATGGAGTACGTGGTCGATATCTGCAACATAGTTTTGTAAAAGGTCAATGGTGTCGGTCATCGAGTCAAAGAGGAGCTGGTAGTCGCCGGTGATGGAGTGGCGGCGGGCGAACGGAGTTTTAAGATCACCCTTAACAAGGAGCGAGAGCCTTGCGGAAACGAGAGCGGCAGGACCGCCCAGAATCTTGGCAAGGAAGAGCCCCATTGCAAGCCCGAAAAAGCCGAGGATTACAAGTGCTATGATTATATTTTGAAGAAGCACGTCATAGGTGCCCATCAGCTCTTCTTCGGATATAGCCGCCGCTATAGACCAGCCCTCAATGTTGTCAAGCGGAGCATATGAAACCTTATAGACAACATCGTTTCGGGTTATTGTCGTCTCACCGGATTTCCCGGATATCATATCTGCTTGCAGAGCTGCTATATCGGCAAACTCTTTCGCATCTTCCTTTGACAGGTCGGAAAGGGTTAAAATCTTTGCAACAGCGGCAGCGTCGTCATATGCCACAAGCTGACCGGTCTTGTCGATAATTAAGCTGAACGAGTCTTCATACATAGAAGAGGTGATACGGTCGGAGAAGGTTTCATAGGAAATCCCCGAATATATCGCACCGGCACCGTCGGGAAGTGCCGCCGCACCCATGATAACGACAGAGTTGTCGGTTTTTCTGATAACGGGGCTTGAGATGTATGTATTGCCCTTCATCGCCTCTTTGAAATATTCTCGCTCGCTGATGTCGGTGTCGGAAAGGGTTATGCCGTTTGCATCCGAAACGGAATAGTCAAGAAGGTCCGAAGACTTCGCCATCTGTGCAAGAGCGGCTTTTCTGTCATCGACAGAAAGACTGCTGTCTGAAACTGCGTCATTATGTGCACCGACCTGAATCTGATAGCGGTAGGAGTCGAGCGTATCGTTGACCTGCTTTTTGTAGGAATCAAGAAGCATCGCAGTTTCGCGGTGTGCCGTTTCCTCAAGATTAGCACTCGTTGAGCCGAGGGATATTCCGGTAATAACACCTGCGGAAACATAAACGAGTATGCAAGCCGCTACGGTGATAAGGGGTTTAAGTTTTATTTTCATCAGTAAAAGTTCCTTATTGTTATAAAAATCTAATATAATAATATATTAAAATCGCACGGAAGTCAAGAGGTAATTTGTTAATTTTTTATGTAATATGCACATTTATCTTGACTTTTGAAAAATGATGTGTTATACTTTTGGCATACACCTATTTAAAATATATCAAAGTCGATATTAAAAATTGAGGTTACCATGAAACTATTCAGAAACATTCCGCTCATCGTGAAGATGCTAATCATGACCCTGCCGGCTCTTATTGCTTTGATTGTTGTTACTCTTGTAATGCAGTCAACAATAATTTCAACAGAAGACAGAATGAGTAACATTTTGTACGACACGCTCTATGACGCTTCGTCTAACCTTATTAATGCCGACCGCGATTTTTATCAGGCAAAAGAAGCGTCGATGGTTTTACATAACACTCGAAATGAAATCTCCGAAGAGGACCGCCACGCCCTGATAAGCGATTTTGACGAAAACCTCCAACAGGTTTTTGACAAAACGGCGGTTGCATTTGAAGCAATGAAAGCTTCGGATGTGCTTTATTCCGGAACGCCCCATGCGGATTCGGGGCTGACCGTTGAGCAGTATGAAAAAGCTTTTGCCGACGACATGGCGGAGTATAAGTCGCTTTATAACAACTCTTCCGACACCGGCGATTATGAAGCGCAGATGGCACAGTTTGAGGTGTGCAGAGACCACATAAACTATGTTACCGAGATTTTGGAAAGCTACGCAGCGGTAGTTTTAGAAGACCTCAGAACAGAGATTGACACGCAGATCACTGTGATTATAACAGCTGTTGCCGTTATAGCCGTGCTTGTTGCGGTTATCGTTGCAGTAATCCTTGTTTATCTTAAATCTGCAATATCCTTCGCGACAAAGACAGCCGAAGAGATTGCTTCGGGCAACTATCATGTGAAGGTTCCGCCCGAGCGTTGCAGTAAGGATGAAACAGGCAGACTTTGCGATGCTGTGGCACATATCCAGGCACGCCTTGCCGACTATACCGACTATGCGACCGAGCTTTCCGACGCCCTCACAAGGATTTCCGACGGCGACCTTCGCATACAGCTCAAATATAACTATGAAGGCGACTTCAAGCCGATTCAAGTCGGGCTTGAGGGAACCGTTTTAGCTCTGCGTCACACAATGGAAGCGATCAAGAGCTCCGCAGAGCAGGTTAATGCCGCTTCCGAGCAGGTTGCGAGTGCGGCAACCGACCTTGCTGCCGGCACTTCGGAGCAGTCACACTCCATTGAAAATCTTTCCGAAACGGTGCAAAAGGTTGCCGATCATTCCGGTGAAAATTCCGAGAATGCCGCGAAGGCAAAGGAACAGACCACCGAATCCGAAGCACTCCTCGAACGCGGAAACAGAGACATGGAAGATATGCTCATCGCAATGGGCGAGATCACAGCCGCATCTGAAGAGATCGGCAAGATCATCAGCGTTATCGACAACATCGCATTCCAGACTAATATTTTGGCACTCAATGCCTCTGTCGAGGCGGCAAGAGCGGGCGAAGCCGGAAAAGGATTTGCTGTTGTTGCCGATGAGGTGCGAAACCTTGCCGGAAAATCAGCAGAAGCCGCAAAGGATACCACATCGCTCATTGAACGCAGTGTTGATGCTGTCGAAAAGGGACGGAAAATCGCCGACAAGACCGCCGAGGCTCTTCGTCGCGTTTCCGAAAAGTCAAAGGATACTCAAATCCTTGTTGAGATGATTTCCGATGCAACGGCAATTCAAGGCGAACAGCTTGAATCCATCAACGCGGTTGTAAACTCCATCTCAGCCGTTGTTCAAAATAACGCCGCAACTGCCGAAGAGACTTCCGCCGCCGCAGAAGAGCTTGAAGGACAAGCAGAGGCACTTAATTCCGAGGTACAAAGATTCCGCATATGACAATAGCCGAACTTTTTAAACAATATATTAATAGTATCCCCCGCTCTTTAGGGCAGGGGGATATTATTAAAGTTGACCGCACCCGCGATTCACGCGAGCTTTATGTATATGCCTCCTTCCCCGAGCTTTTCGACCACGTCACGCGTGAAGAGACCGAAGAAGCGGTGCGAGTGTCACTTAAGCTATCGGTATTCAAAATAGTGCCGAGCTTCGCCCCGTCTTTATGGAGTGAGCAAGCCGCATTATTTTGTGTGTTTGAACTTAAAAGAACCCTCCCGGCAGTCAACGGGCACTTTGAGGGTGCAGAGGTCGTTATCACCGACCAAGAAGTGAAATTTTCGCTTCAAAAACCTATCGACTTTTTAATGAAAAATAACTTCAATGAAAAGTATGCAGAGCTTGTGCTTAAAACTTTCGGCGTAAAGATAACGGCGAGCATAACCGGGCAGAAAAACGATAATATCGAAAAGAAGCGGGAAGAACTTCAAAATTCAATACCGGAAATAAAAGAACCTGAGATTAAAGTCAGACCCGAAATAATTAAGATGGACAGGGAAGATTTTGAAACCATTGACTTCAAAACTCTGCCGATTCTGCAAACAGGTGCGAAGGTAATTAAGGGGAAAAAGATCACCGGTAACGAGATAATGAAGATCGGGGACATAACCGGCGAAATAACGAATGTGATAATCTGGGGCGACGTTTTTTCCTATGACGAGCGTGTCCTCAAGATGCGAAAGGACAACGAGGAAAAGACTTTAGTCAAGGTCGCAATTACCGACTACACAGGTTCGATATACATAAAGCTTTTTGATGAAAAGGGTGCTAACACCCTTGCTCCGTTCAAAAAGGGCGGAACGCTTCTTGTCAAGGGCAAGGTGGCATATGACGATTTTGATAAGGAATATGTCTTCACCGCGAATAACATCATGTCTGTCGAGCGTGAAAAGATCACCGACAAGGCGGACTGTAAACGTGTTGAACTTCATCTTCACACCAATATGTCACAGCTTGATGCTATTACCCCCGTTTCAAAGCTTGTCAGACGCGCCTTCGAATGGGGACACAAGGCAATAGCCATCACCGACCACGGCGTGGTTCAAAGTTTCCCCGAAGCGGAGGACGAAAGACGTGCTATAGCCCGTTCCGGCGGCAACATCAAGGTTATTTACGGTGTTGAGGACTATTTTATTAAAGATGACGGCTTGACAAAAAAGGAAGAGCTTGATGAGCTTAGAAGCTACCATCAAATTCTGCTTGTCAAGAATAAACAGGGGCTTAAGAACCTATATAGGCTTGTTTCGCATTCGCACTTAGACTTCTTCAAACGCCGCCCTCGAATCCCGAAAACCCTTTTGGAGAGATACAGAGACGGGCTTATTGTCGGTTCCGCCTGTGAAAAGGGGGAGCTTTTCCGTGCTGTGCTTCAAGGCAAGCCGATGCCGGAGCTTCAAAAAATCGCTTCCTATTATGACTATCTTGAAATCCAGCCTATTGCAAATAACGCTTTCCTAAAAACCGCAACAGTTTACGATAAAAAATCGGAGCATTACGGTGAAAAGCTCTACCCGAATATCAACACCGATGAAGATTTGCAAGACCTAAACCGCACTATCGTCAAAATCGGGGAAGCTCTTGATATCCCCGTCTGTGCGACCTGCGATGTGCATTTTATCGACAAAACCGATCTGATCTTCCGCACCATAATCACCTATGGCATGTATGGTATGTCGGCAACGCCGCTCTATTTCAGAACGACAGATGAAATGCTTTCCGAGTTTGCATATTTGGGTGAAGAAAAGGCTCTTGAAGTTGTTGTGACTAACCCGAATATGATTGCCGATATGATCAATAACGATATCGTGCCGATTCCTCCCGGAACCTTCACCCCCCATATTGACGGCTCGGATGAAGACCTCATCAAAATCACAAAAGAGCGGCTGTCTGCGACATACGGTGAAAATCCGCCCGAAATCATCACTGCAAGGCTTAAAAAGGAGCTTGACGCGATTATAAAACATGGCTTCGCAGTGCTTTATATGATTGCTCAAAAGCTTGTACTGTATTCAAACGAGCATGGCTATCAGGTCGGGTCGCGAGGCTCTGTCGGCTCATCCTTTGTCGCGTTTTTAGCCGGAATATCGGAGGTCAACCCCCTCCCTCCGCATTATCTTTGCCCCGAATGTCAGCATACAGAGTTTATAGACGCCGAGACGGTCAAAAGGGACAGCATCGGTTCGGGATATGACCTTCCGTCTGCATCCTGCCCGAAATGCGGTGCAGAACTAATCCGAGAGGGGCATGATATTCCGTTTGAGACGTTTTTGGGCTTTGACGGCGACAAATCCCCCGATATAGACCTTAACTTTTCGGGCGAGTTTCAGTCCGAAATGCACCGATATACCGAGACGCTTTTTAACCGTGTAAATGAAAAAACGGGCGAACTTGACCGCCATGTTTTCAAGGCAGGGACAATATCCGCACTTAAAGACAAAAAGGCGTTCGGCTATGTTAAGCATTACATGGAAGAGGAGGCTTTAACTTTCTCGAAAGCCGAGGTAGACAGGCTTACGGCGGGCTGCACCGGCGTGAAACTAACCACCGCACAACACCCCGGGGGCATGGTTGTTGTGCCCGAAGACTTTGATGTATACGACTTTACGCCGATAACATACCCTTCCGACGACGAGAAGAAGTCAATTATCACCACCCATTTTGACTTCAACTCCATGCATGACACCATCTTAAAGCTTGACGAGCTTGGGCACGACGTCCCGACTTTATATAAACATATCGAGGACCTCACGGATGTGAAGATAACGTCAATTTTCGCCGGAGATGCGGATGTTTTAAGCCTCTTCACCTCACCCGAGAAGCTGGGCAACGGACTTAACAGTAATAACGCTTATGACCGCCTTTGGTGCAAGACAGGGACGCTTGCCCTCCCCGAGATGGGAACGCCGTTTGTTCGCCAGATGATGGATGAGGCAAGACCGTCAAAGTTTTCAGACCTCTTGCAGATATCGGGGTTATCACACGGGACAAACGTTTGGCTTGATAACGCCAGAGATCTGATTCAAAACGGAACCTGCACTATTTCCGAGGTTATCGGAACGCGTGATTCCATCATGACATACCTTATGTATCATGGCGTTGAGCCGAAGCTTGCGTTTAAGATAACGGAGTTTACCCGAAAGGGCAACGCACATAAAATATTTAATGATGAGCTTAAGCAGGAAATCCTTTCCCATGGTGTGCCGCAGTGGTATATTGATTCATGTTTGAAGATAAAGTATATGTTCCCGAAAGCCCACGCCACAGCCTATGTCATATCGGCGATGAAGCTCGGCTGGTTCAAGATAAACCGCCCGTTAGAGTTTTATGCGACAGTCTTCACCGTTCGCGGCGGGGATTTTGATGCCGTGTCGGCAGTTGCAGGAAAAACCGCCGTGAAAGATACGATAAACAAACTCATTAATAAAGGCAACGAACGCACTCCCAAAGAGGAAAGCACCCTCGATACCCTTTATGTCATTAACGAAGTTTTCGAGCGTGGTTTTTCGTTCGCACCGGTTGATGTTCTCAAATCGGACGGCGAAAGTTTCACGGTTGAGAGCGATACAAAACAGATTCGGCTTCCGATATCATCCGCTCCCGGCGTTTCGGCGTCGGCAGGCAGACGGATTGCGGAATATGTGAGGGAAAAAGGCTCTTTGACATCAATCGAAGACCTTGCAGCCGAAACAGCTTCAAACAGGACGGTAATTGAATCGCTCACGGCGATGGGAGCATTCGGAGAGCTTCCGGCGACAAACCAGATATCATTTTTCTAAAAGCAGGTTTTAATTATGTTTATTTTCGGTTATACGGGTGCAGGACGGAAAGAGGGGCAGAATGAAGATGCGTTTCTTTGCGGCAAAAAGGTTATTGACGATAACGCCGCAAGCCTTGAAGTCAAGAGCTTCCCGGTCATAGCGGCGGTTGCGGACGGCGTTTCGGGGGAAACTTCGGGCGAGGTCGCCTCAAAAGCCGCCCTTGAGGTGCTCTCAGGTGTTAAAATCAATCCTAAAACAGACTACGCAGAGGTTGTTTTGCAGGTGCACCGCTTCCTTAAAATGCAGGGGACACTCAAAGGTCTTTCCAATATGCAGACAACTCTTAATGCAAGTATTTTTCTGTCTGAAAAGACGGGGGTTATCGTCAATGTCGGCGATTCAAGAGCCTATCTTTGGCGGGATGGTGCACTTTCCCAGCTCACAAAGGACCAGTCATTAGCACAAATCCTCTTTGAAGCAGGGCAGCTTTCAAAGGCACAAAAGGAGAAATTCGCACATAAAAATGTCATACTCCCCGCCTTGGGGAATATGACCGCAGACCCTGTGCCTGACATATACGAAATGCCGGAGCTCCTCCCCGGGGACGTGATTTTAATGTGCACAGACGGCTTTTCCGACTTTGTGCCGACCCCCGATGCAGAATATATAATGTCGCTCCCCGAACGCCTGCCCGAACGGCTTGAAAAGCTCTATAAAAGAGCTTTGATGGGCGGATCGAAGGATAATATAACTGTTGTTGGGGTTGCGGTGTAAACACACTGCCGACGTGCCCCGCCGCCATACTACGCCGCAACGCTGCCATACTACGCAACGCTCCGCCCCGCCGCCACACTGCACCGCTTTAAAGCGTTAGTGGTTAAACTATTTGTGATTTTTTATAATTAAGTTTTTTGTGGGGGGACGGAAGAGCGAGCGGGTGGACACTTTCACTCATGTGTAGTCTTTTCTAACATCAAAAGCTGACATCCCGAAAGTTTCCCCCCGCTCTCCCTTCCTTCCCCCCACGCCCCCCTTCCATCCCTCTCCAGCGTGGCACTATGCCACGCCCCCCTTCCAATGCGTAGATATCCTCACGTTTTCGAGAAAATGTGATAGTATCTCTGCAGGGAAGGGGGAGGGGGAGTTAAGAGGGGGTGCAGGGGGAGAGGCGTGGCATAGTGCCACGCTGAAGAGCGGGGAGGGGGAAACAAACGTGACCTTGGTTACAAATGTGAAGAAAGACTACACATGAGCGAAGGTGTCTCCCTCCCCCTCTTCTTGCCCCTTGCAAAAGAATCACCTATGATTCTTAACATATATATACTGCGTCTGACAGATATTTGATTCTAAAATATATTCAATCGTCACAGTCTGACCGTCTTCATTCTCGCTGAAAACAACTTCACGTTCGATTATTGTCACACCCTCATCGGCTATGAAATTCTCTTCATATCTTGCTATCTTCGCGTTAAGACGATCCTTCGCCGTTTCGGGTGAAAGGGTCGTTTCTATTGTTTTATAGGGTCGGATCTCGGTGTTTATAATCCCGATCGGAAGCCTCAACGAAAAAAGCTCAAAGTAGTTTTTATCTTCTTCAATCTCCGCATTTTCGATATTTGAAAATCCTGGCGTAAGCGGAATCTCAAGCCCGAATATGAAAAGTTCACGACGTGTGAAGGAATTTGAAAACTTCTGTTCGCGGTCAAGATAGCTTTGATTGAAGGTGACACGCTCTGTATATCGCCCTGTGATATCGGCAAGTGCATGAACATAATAGGTGTTATGCAGTTTCCCTTCAATAACCCCCGAAACGAGCACATCGCCCGACTTCACCGTGTCGCCCAACATCGGCACGAGCATTCCGAGCTGAACATGGTTTATCTTCACTATCTGGGCGTTTTTTGATGCGACAACGTTGCAGGGCATATTTGTGGGGGTGATTTCGGGCTTACCGCTCATTTCGGATATCTCCACCGAAACAATGGGACCGTTTCGCTTTATCCCCGCCCACGCAACACCGGCAACATTTGAAATAATGGTGCGTTCCGCCGCCGCGAGGTTTACGTGCGGCAGATATGCCCCGATATATATTCCCGTCTCTTCAAGGACGGCGGCAACCTCCGCGTCTGACATCGTTTCGTTGCCCATTATGTCTATCTTCATTGCGATATTGGAAAGAAAAAAGACCATGATAAAAGAAGCGGCAAGCCCCGCGAAAAGCCCGTATCTGTTTTTATATAAAAGAGCCTTGAATATAAAGCCGCGTCGCGAATTTTCGATAAACTCCGCATGGTTTGAAGCGGCAATCTGCATGAGTGCCGCCCTGTCAAAGCCATAACATTCGCCGGTTAAAAGCCCGTCACAAACAGACATATTCCGAGCCGAAACCGCACTTTTACGAAGCAGGTTAATAAACTCTTCGGGCGAGTCGGTGACGATGGTGAATGAAATTATCCCGCGAAAGCCGTCAAGAATCACTTTTTGCACCCTTTTCAAATTCTATTGAGGAAATTTCGCCGCCGATAACAATCCCATCGCCCGAATAGTCGGAGACCGAAAGGTTTTTGCCCCAAACCGCAACGATCATCCCCGACGTCAAAAGCTTTATGTAAATATCGTTATATTCTAAAATTTTCTTCACATTTTCAATCTCAAGCCGGGTGTTGTCGGTGAGATTCATGTGGGTGTAAAGATAAAATTTTTTAGAAACAAATCTGCGAAGCGGTCCGTCATACTTTTCATCAAGCGGCTTGAGTTTAGGCATAATATTCCCCCTTGAAAGTTTATGCAATGTTTACAAAATGTATGTATATTTAATGGTTTATATGATGTATACTATTCAAAACA
>JAISIC010000075.1 GCA_031262225.1 Ruminococcus sp.
TTGACAATAACCCCGTTTTCGGAGCGTTTAACCTTGTCAACCTCAACCGCCTGTGCCTCGACGGACATATTTTTATGTATAATTCCGATTCCGCCCTCACGTGCCATAGCAATAGCCATGTTTGCTTCGGTTACGGTGTCCATGGCAGCGGTCATAATCGGGGTATTCAGTTTTACGCCTGCCGCAAGGGTTGTCGTCAAATCGACCTGATTCGGCGTACAAGCAGACTCATCGGGAACGAGCAGTACATCATCGAATGTCAGCCCTTCTTTGACAAATTTTTCATCACAAAGCATAAGTTACACCCCCGCATTTTATTTTAACGTTTATTATATCTTTGTATTATAAAACTTTTATAACGGAAAGTCAAGGGTATCACAAAATGTTAAGAAAAAATTCATATGTCAAAATATGTATCAAAAAAAGGTTTGTCGAATAAACTGTAAATGTCGAAAATTGTAAAATAAACTTGACAAAATATTTTTGTGATTATGATTAATTACCGTGATTTGCGGTAAAAATAACTTTAGATTAGCAAAAAGGAGTATGAAAAATGACTACAAGCATGAATTCATCGCTTACATCAATTAAACGCGGAGATATATTCTATGCCGACCTTTCGCCGGTTGTCGGTTCGGAACAGGGCGGAATGAGACCTGTTGTTATCGTTCAAAACGACGTTG
Organism: Ruminococcus sp.; assembly: GCA_031262225.1. Classification (GTDB taxonomy): domain Bacteria; phylum Bacillota; class Clostridia; order Oscillospirales; family Ruminococcaceae; genus JAISGY01. The sequence continues at coordinate 684 of JAISIC010000075.1, forward strand.
GCAACAAGCACAGCCCCACCGTGATCGCCGCTGCTATAACTTCTCAAAAGGACAAAACGAGCCTTCCGACACATATCGCACTTCGCTCTGATTGCGGTCTGCAAAAGGACAGCATCGTCTTAGCCGAGCAGATTCGCACCCTTGACAAACACCGTCTGAAGGAAAAAATCGGAACGCTCCCCGAATCAACCATGACCGAAGTAAATCAAGCACTTTCTGTCAGTTTCGGACTTCGCACCTTCTAATCTTGCTACATATTTTTCATGTAGCAACATTTATAAGAATCGCTTTACAGATTTTTTGTATTGCGATTTTTTATTTTAAATGCTATAATGGTTATGGGTGTTAAATTATGAGCAATATTACCTTAATAAGGAATAACAAAATTGAGGTTACAGAAAACTTAAAACAGGCAGGTATAGTTTTTACCGGCAAAAACCACGGTACTGTCCGCGAAAAGCTTCTTTCAACCGAACTCGCTTTTAAGGCGAAATTTATCCACGATGAAAATATTTCCGGAATCTCAAAGCTTATCGTTATCGGAGACGACTTTTCGGAGGCTTTAAGATTTTCTTTTATCGCCGACAGCCAAAATATTCCTTGTGTTTGCATATCGACCATGATCTGTAAAAGCTTTTCAAAAAAACTTTTACATATCATCAAAACGGACGAAGAAAGCCTCTATTCCTGCGTTAAGGCGGTTTTGGCTTTCGACAAAGAGGCAAAAGCGGGTTATTATTTTGTTTCCGAAGCAGAGGGTGAATATGCTTTACAGACGGCGTTTGCCGATATAATAGGAAAGCTTCCCGATAATGAATTTTCGCGGTTTTTCATCAAGATTCATGCTCATCCGTCGGAAAATATCGAAAAACTATTGCAGTTTACAAAAAATCTCCCAAACTGCAATATAAAACGTGTTGATACCGACAGACTGCGTGAAATTAAGGCAGAAATTTTCGCTTTTCCGGGTTAATTTTAATGTTATTTTAATAAAAAATATTTGACATTTGTCTTCTTTTGTGCTATAATTATAATAGTATAGCAAAATGGAAGGCAAATTTAAATGCAAAAATATGATGAAACGCAGATTCAAGTCTTAGAGGGCTTGGAAGCTGTACGCAAACGCCCGGGTATGTATATCGGGTCAACAGGACCCAAAGGGCTTCACCACCTTGTATATGAAATCGTGGATAACGCTATTGACGAAGCCCTCGCAGGGTATTGCACCGACATCGGTGTAAGGCTTCTCCCCGGGGAGATTGTCGAGGTTTCCGACAACGGACGCGGAATACCGGTCGGGATTCACCCCACAGAGGGCATTTCGGCGGCAACGGTTGTATATACCGTGCTTCACGCAGGCGGCAAGTTCGGCGGCGGCGGATATAAACACGCGGGCGGGCTCCATGGTGTCGGCTCAAGCGTTGTTAATGCTTTGTCGGAATATCTTGAGCTGACCGTTTTTGACGGAGAGCATGAATGGTACCAAAAGTTTGAACGCGGAAACTATTCCGAACCGATTAAGATAGTCGGAGATTCATCAAAACGCGGAACGACAGTCCGCTTTAAGGCAGACCCCGAGATCTTCAAAGAGTCGGACGTATATGACTATGAAACGCTGCTTTTGAGGCTTCGCGAAGAGGCTTTTTTAAACGCGGGACTGACTATAACCTATTCGGACGAACGCGACCCGAATGAAGATTTTGAAATTGTAAAACTCAAATATGACGGCGGCATACGCCAGTTTGTCGAGCATATCCACACGGTTCGCGGGCTCACGCCCCTTTGCGAGAACGTTATATACGTTTCGGGTGTTGAGGGCGATTCGTCCTGCGAAGTCGCGCTCATGTGGAACGATTCATATAACGAAGTGGTTATGTCCTTTGCGAATAACGTTTACACCCCCGACGGCGGAACGCACGAAGTCGGCTTCAAAAACGCGCTCACAAGAGCCGTGAATGACTACGGCAAGAAGTTCAACTTCCTTAAAGCCGATGAAAAATACGCCGGTGAAGATATCCGCGAGGGGCTCACGGCGATCGTTTCGGTGAAGCTTTCCGACTGTGAGTTTGAGGGGCAGACCAAAGGACGGCTCGGCAACCCCGAAGTTAAGCCGTTCGTGGACAAGCTTGTTTTTGAAAAGATCGGGATATTCCTTGAAGAGCACCCCGAAGAGGCGGCGAGGATTTCCGAAAAGTGTATCGCGGCGAAGTCTGCCCGTGAGGCGGCGAAAAAAGCACGCGAAGCGGCACGGAAAAAGTCACAGATGGAATCTATGTCGCTCCCGGGCAAGCTTGCCGATTGCACCGAGCACGACCTTGACTATTCAGAGCTTTATATCGTCGAGGGAGACTCTGCGGGCGGCTCCGCAAAACAGGGGCGAGACCGCAAATTCCAAGCGATACTATCCCTTTGGGGCAAGATGTTAAACGTTGAAAAAGCAAGGCTTGACAGGGTTTACGGCAACGAAAAGCTTATGCCGATTGTCGCAGCTCTGGGCACATCAATCGGTGAGGATTTCGACCTTGCCAAACTCCGTTACGGCAAGGTTATCATAATGGCGGATGCCGACGTTGACGGTTCGCATATCAGAACCCTGCTTTTAACATTCTTCTTCCGCTTCATGAGACCTTTAATAGACGAGGGGCATATCTGGCTTGCACAACCGCCGCTTTTCAAAGTATCAAGGGGTAAAAAGCAACGCTATGCATTTTCGGATGAAGAACGGGATATGTATATCGCGGAACTCACCGCCGAGGGCGGCAAATGTGATGTTCAGCGTTATAAAGGCTTGGGTGAGATGGACCCCGACCAGCTTTGGGAAACAACCATGGACCCTGAACGCCGGACGATGGTTAAAGTCGGCATAGACGATGCCTTCAAGGCGGACGAAACCATCACAATCCTCATGGGGGATAAGGTTGCCCCCCGCAGAGATTTCATAGTCAAAAACGCAAAATACGTCAGCAATTTGGATATATAAATTATGGGAATGTTTGGCGAAATGTTTGGCAATGAAGATAACGGAGAAGAGCTTATTGCATCTACTCCCGAACCTGAAATCCTCGGCTATGGCGAATTTACCTATAATGCCGAAGATGTCTTAACCGGCTACAGGTTCTTCCGTAAACGCTATATAATAAAACAAACGATACTTCGTCTTGTTTTGGTGACAATCGCCCTTGCTTCAAGTATCTTTATGCTTATCACAGACGGGGCATCACCGATAACCGTTGCTTGTACAACTCTTTGCGTTCTTGTCGCGGGGTGGTTTATTAAAACACCTATCGACAATAAAAAGAAAACCTCCGAAGCCGTCAAGGAGCTTGAGGGTGAAAACTATGCCGTGGAGTTCACCGCAGATACCGCGAAGATAATGCTTTCGGGCGAAAATGAAGATATCGAAGAAAACGCAGGAACGCTTATACACTTAGACCAATATATAGTGGATATTCTTGACACCAAAACGCTGTATATTATCGTTGCAGCGAAGCGATATGTTTTTGTAATCCCGAAGTCGGCATTTGACGACGACACGAACACAAAAATAAAAGACACGCTCAGATACCGTATGGAGACCCGATATAAAACCATTGAGGAATAAAAATGATTAACGACTACTCAAAAATTATAAATGTTGACATTGAAAAGGAGATGCGGGATTCCTTCCTTGCATACTCCATGACCGTTATCGTGAGCAGGGCATTGCCCGACGTTCGCGACGGTCTTAAGCCTGTTCACCGGCGTATTTTATATACAATGTTTGAAAACGGGCTTATGCCCGACAAGGCTTTCCGTAAGTGCGCCGACACTGTTGGTTCCGTTCTCGGGCGGTATCACCCGCACGGTGATGCTTCGGTTTATGATGCGATGGTTCGCCTTGCACAGCCCTTTTCAATGCGATATCCGCTCATTAACGGGCACGGCAACTTCGGTTCGCCCGACGGTGATCCCCCTGCCGCCTATCGTTATACTGAGTCAAGGCTTTCAAAAATGTCCCTTGATATGTTAGGCGATTTGAGCAAAGAAACTGTCGATTTCGGCATG
>JAISIC010000020.1 GCA_031262225.1 Ruminococcus sp.
ACCTTTTGCAACGGTACACATTCTCTCCACTTCATGAGAAAAAATCATTCTTTTAACACCTCACGGTAAAAAATTGGAGAAATACAAGCTAAATAATAGCTGTATTTTAACCATTCCTATCAATTATATACCTTTTAAAGCAGTTTGTCAAGCTTTATGACTAAAACAGTTTTAAAATACAGTAAAAAAGTAAAAGCTAATGCTGTTAAGGCGATAGCTTTTACACTAATTATTGTTATTTTGTGCCCTATACTCTATACTTTGACAGTATCACGGCACTGCTTTCTAAGATTTGTTTTGCACTTTGCAAGTGGCGTCTGAGGGCAGGGGATTCATCTTCGGAAGATATGCCGGCACGAGCTTGAGCCACAGCATCACGCCCGGCTTCCGATTGTGCTGTATATACAGCATCAAGGGTGTTGAAAGCGGAAGTTTCCATAATGTCATACGCCTTTTTAAGGTCTTTTACAACATTATTGCGGATATCATCGTAGTTTTCAAGTACAACGTCGATAGTTTCGGGGCGGGTACGCTTTTTAAGCATAGACCTAAACTGTGAAACTGTCCCTGTGGGGAAGCCGTCATAAGCACTTTTTGCCTCGCGGGCAGCTGTCATAATGGTATCGGCAACAACGCTGCCCATCTCACCAGTAAGCTCCTTTTGCAGGGTTGTGGAGTCAAGCCCCAAACCTCCCGCAAGGTCTGCTATACCGAGTTTTCTTGAAAGCTCTTCTCCGACGGTGCGGTTAATCCGTTCAAGCTTGTTTTTATGTGTGTCTATACACTTTCTGTATGCCTCACCGACCTTGTCTACAAGGAAGGAATAAAAATACTTTTCGATATCCTCAACATCAGAATCAATTCGTGCCTTGACAATGTCTTCGCGGAACTTGGCGAAAAACTCATATACCCATTGTTCAGCCTCTTGAAGCATCTCTGTTACAGAAAGATGGATTCGCGGTTTTTGATATTCAAGGGCATTTTTAAGGGTGTCGATCTCTTCGTCAAGAATCGTGGCAAGCTCATCAAGCTTTTTCTTTGACATCTCCGACATACTCTGAATCATACTGATTCGTGCAAGTGCATCGTTAAGCATGAGCGAGAGCATTGAAACGATTCGTCCGGCTTTGATCGTCTCTTTTTGAACGAAAACTTCACGCCGCAGAGCCATTTCAAAACGCAGAAATTCATTTTCGTAAAAATCTTGGAAACCCTTTATGTCGGGACGATTAAGCCCGATTTTACGCCGATATTCATCTATCCCCGAAACGCCGTATACAAGGGCATTCGGGATTATTGCCTGACAACGTTCGGTTATACGTCCGATTATCTTCTGAATATCCTCCATGGTGTTCATGGCGTCAATCATATTGACGAGCACGAAAAATTTCGTGAACTCCATCGGGCGGACATATGAACCTAAAAAGCTTTGTTCCGATTCTGACATAGGGGTAAGTGCGGAGGCGATATAAACTATAGCATCGGCATTGACAAGATAGTCTTGAACCTGTCGGTCAAGCCTGTCAAGGTCGGAAAGCCCCGGGGTGTCAACAACCTGAATCTCCTTGAGGATTTCGGCATCGCCCTTTATGTCAAGATGGTCAATATCGTCGGAAAAAGCCTTTGAGAGCCTTTCAAGCCGCTCGCGAACGAGGTCTTCGGGGGAAAGGGGAATACGCTGACCGCTTTTGAGTACAGCTTCTGCGGTGTTATATTCGCCATATGATATACAGTTTATGGTAAATGTTTCGGGTGCAACGTTCACGGGTGTCATATCTTTGCCTAAAAGTGCATTTATGACGGTGGATTTGCCGCGCTTGAAATCGCCGATAACAACGAGGGAAAAGGGTTCCGTACGGCGGGCGGTTATTGATTTGTCATATTCCGAAAGACGCTCCGACAGTTCTGTTCCGAGTGCGTTTTTTACTGCACGGTTGGTGATGAGCTTTTTAAGTTCACCCGCAACAAATTCAATATCGCGTGCAACTTCTTCGGAAGGTTTTCCTGCCCCTTGATTTATTACGTTTGTTTCGCTCATTGCCTTACACCCCCTTCCGAAATTATGACACAGCGAATTTCCATCGCCTGCTTATTAACAAGGTGTGCAACTGTGGGGGTAGCATCGGTACGACGATTATATAAAACTTCACAGTTTATAAACTCAAGACCGCAGTATAATCTGCGAACGAGCGGTGACACATCTGAACTTAAGGAAATGCTTCTTGCCGGTGTAAAATGGAGCTTTTCGTAGCCATCGTTTATTATCGTCTCGCTCAAAACTTCCGGTGTGTATATCCCTGTAAAGCCGTTTGAAAGTGACTTCAAAGCAACTTTAACAAAATCTGCCGGTTCATCAAGAGAGATAATACCCGCTCTGTCAGCCGTTATGTCAGAAAGCCTGCACCATTCTATAAGTGAATTTTTAATATTAGTATCGGTGATCGTTTCGCGTCTGTCGCTGTCGATTCCTGCAAGCCCGTAAAATGCAGCCGCTTGCCTGTATAGACAATGCCCATTTTGTATTTTACCGAGCTCACGTCCGATTAAAAACTTCAAAAGTTTGTCGTCACCGCATTCCGCAAGTCCGGAAGTCAGTACAACACAGGGTTCATTAACCCCTTCGCCTTCAAGTGAGTATATCTTTTTTTCAGATGAAGCAAGGACACAGACAACGGGAAGAACCATTTTAAGACGTTCCGCGCATTTAACGGTCGCTTCATAAGCAGCGGAAAATTTAAGTGAACCTGCCTTTGCAGAGCTCCCGTACATCATGCGATAGTTTTCATTAATGAAACCGTATACAGGTTTTAATACCTTGCTGATCCCGAACATACTGCCGAGTTTTTGTCTGCATTCGCTGTCGCCGTCAAAAGCATAGTCAAGCTTACCGCCGATAAGGTGGGTATCTGACTTAAGAGCGTGTGCCTTTGAACGTGCTGATACATAATGGTAAAAATTAGTATCAATTTCAAGCAGAGGGTTTACCAAATTATCAATCAAACTTTACACACCCTCTCATTCATTTTCAGACTCGGAAGAGAGCTGTTTATGAAGGTTATAGCTTTCTGCCAAAAGTCCGCCGATATATTCAGCCATATTGCCGAGACGATCTCTTTCAATCTCTGAAAGTTCTTTGCGTTCTTCTTTCATTTGATTAAGTCTGTCAAGGGTAGTTTGTGTGTCGGCAAGGATTGCTTCGGTTTCTTTTTCAATCTTTGTTTTAAGACCTTCAAACGAAGCAAAGACCTGTTGACGAACAGTTTCGGAGAAGTCGGAATTGATCTTCATCTCTTTGAACTGTTTATGAACAGCAAGCTTAAGATTTTGTTTGAATTTTTCGATACGTTCTTCGGCTAAGAACTTTTCAACCGAGAATTTGCCGGTGAATGCACCTGTAAGCCCGGCAAGTGCAAGTATGGTAAGCACAACAGGTCCGCCGGAAATTCCGACGATACCGGCTAAAACATATGCAGTAATAGCAACGGCGCCGCTTGAAAGAAGTCCCGAAGCACCGCCGAGGAGTGCACCCTTAATGCCGGCTTCACGCATACCGATAAAGAGCCCGCCTGTTCCGACAGTACCGAGCACGACGCCGATAACCGAGTCAACAGCACCGCCTGCACGTCTTCCTCTGTTTGCCGAAAGGGAGAACATCTCCTGAATGCGGTTTACGGAAGCAAAGAATTCATTTTCAAACCCTTGAAGTCTTGAAGCCTCGTCGGAAAGGGCAATATTAATCTCGTTTTGAATCTGTTCACATATTAACTGTGCTTTGTTTTCGATATTGTCGCGGATTTTGTCGGTGATCCGCATATGTACCTTTTTGAGGTTATCCTTCTTAAGGTCATCAGGCGACATCATAAATCCGTCCACAACATCCATTGCGGTATCTTCGATCTGCTGCCAATAGCTTTCAAGAATAGGCTTCAAGCCGCCGTAAACATTTGCGGCTGCTTCATTAATTTTAACAAATTCAAGACGTTTCTTGGTGCGAATCTCGTCAATCTCTGCCGTCGCATCGCGATATTTGTCCATGAACTCGTCAGTTTCCATCATCAGAGCATTTTCACGGAGGAGGATTATATTGAGTATTTCCGAACCGGAACTGATTATCTTGTTTGCTAAAATCTGGAGGGTAATCGAGCCGCGTTCAACGGTAAGCATATGTTCAAGAGCTTGCTCAAACTGCGGGAAGTTACTCTCTGCAAGAGCTTCCATGTCGCCCTGTTCTTTGGCGGTAAGAGCCTTTTTTGCATATACACCGAAAACTCTGGGTGTGCCGATTTTACGCTTATAGTTTGCAAACTCCTTGCTCTCCGCACCCATGACCTGCTTTGCCTTTTCCATGACATAGCTTTCGATACGTCTGCGGACAGTTTCGACAATGCGTTCTTCATCCTCTTTAGAGAATGTGCCGAAACAGTTTACGGCAAAGATAATACGTCCGAGGTCGGATGTGAGCATCTTATTTTCAAGGAATTCCTTTTCAAACTGCGAAAAGGGGCTGTTTGCAGATATAACAAAGACAGCGGCATCAATTTCGGGCAGAATTGACAGCGTTACATTTGTCATCTGCTCATCATCGTTAAGCCCCGGGGTGTCGATGATATCAACATTGTTTTTACAAAATTCGGTATCGTAATAAACGGTCGCCTGTTTAACACTTTCGGCTGTCTTTTCCGACTCGAAAGTCAGTTTTGTGACATAATCGGAAAGCTGTTCAACAGGAACTCTTGCCTGTGAACCGTCTTTATATTCAACGATAACAAACGGGTCGCTTGAATATGTAATGCGGTTCAGAGCTGCTGTTGCGGGTAAAACGTCGCTTGGCAGCACATCTTCGCCTAAAATGGCGTTGATAATGGTGCTCTTTCCGCGTTTGAATTCGCCGACAACGGCAACCTCAAAATGCTCTTTAACAGCCTTATCAAGTGTTTCTCTGATTGATCCGGCAGTTTTTTCAAGCATGAGGCTCTCAGAATACTCCCGAAGCTTCTCAAGCTCGGTCACAATGTCGGCGACGGTCGCCTTATACGCCGAATAGCTGCCATACTGTACTGTTTGCTGCTCCATAGGCGGTAGGGGGAGAAATCCTTCTCCCGGTCCCCCTTTCCCCGAAAACTATTCGAGAAAAATTTTTATTTCATCGCTCTTTTAATTATACCAAAATATTTATATTTTGTCAATAACGAAATCGTTTAATTTTTTATAAATTTAGCGGTTATTTCATCCATAATTTCCATTATGCGTAATGTGTTTGATAACGGGATGATTTTACTTTCAAGAAGTCCTTCCGATAGACACTCTTGCGCTTCCATAACCTCGTATTCATAGCCGTTGCAGAGGTGCGGTATTTTAACTTCTTCGATAAAGTCGCCGTATTCATCATAAACCTTGAAAGAATCGGCGTACCAGAAATCAGGACCAACATCAATCCGACCCTTTGTCCCGACAATAATAGCTCTGTTATCGTCCTCAATGTCAAATCCGACAACGCTTGAAGTATAGGCATTGCCGTAATCAAAGCAGATTATTTCATCTCTGTCAACCCCTGTCTCTCCGATATAAGCACGTGCATAGAGGTCCTTATAATCAAATCCCAAGAAGCCTGTCAAGAATGTCACCGAATATACCCCAAGGTCAAGGAGCGTGCCGCCGCCGAGTGCTTTATTGAAAAAGCGGTTATTAGGGTCGTAGTGCTGGGCTTTTGAAATGTCAACGCGAATTGTTTTAACCTCGCCGATTCTGCCTGACTTAACAAGCTCAACAGCCTTGCGGTAGGTGGGGAAGCATTTCATCCACATAGCTTCCATGAAGAAAAGCTTCTTCTCGCGTGCAATCTCTATGAGTTCTGCTGTTTCAGGTGCTGTGACGGTCAGGCTCTTTTCGCAGAGAACGTTTTTACCGTGCTCAAAACAGAGTTTCACGTTTTCATAGTGCATTGAGGTCGGGGTTGCAATATAGATAATGTCAATATCGGGGTCAGAGGCTAACTCTTCATAGCTTCCGTAGCATCTTTTCGCACCGTATCTTTTGCCGAAGGCTTCGGCTTTTTCGATACCTCTTGAAGCAACAGCGGTAAGCTCTGCATCAGGCACATAATTAATTGCATCTGCAAGTCTTTCGGCGATCCAACCGGTTGCCATTATTCCCCATTTGAACATATTAGATACCTCGGTATTTTTTTTCTTTATTATAGCATAATAAATGTGAAAAAACAAGACTTTATCTAAAATAAATGAAAAGAAACAAAATATGAGTCCTAAAACACCATTTGATACGCCAAATTTTTCCGATTATAAAGATTATCCGCTAATGTCCGATATTGCAGAGAATATTGATAATGTAAAGAATATCATGTCGCAAAGCTCTGATCTGCTTGTGAATGAGTTTTCAATCGGAAATGTTAAGCTTGTGCTTCTCTGCCTTGAGGGTATGGTTTCGACCTCCACTCTTGCCGATATGATTCTTTACCCAATGACGACCTTCAAGCTTAACGAAGGTGAACACGCCGATTCCGTCACCATATATAACCACATCAAAGATAATATGCTTCTCGGCATCGACAGGCTTGTCACCGGTAAGGTTTCCGACGTTGTCAAAAGGCTTATGAGCGGTTTCGCTGTGATTATTGTTGACGGAATTGCTTCAGCTTTTTGTTATGGTGCACAGGGATATAACACTCGCGGTGTCGGTGAACCGTCGTCAGAGGGTAATCTTCGGGGCTCAAGAGAAGGTTTTGTCGAAACGGTACGTACAAATATGTCGATGATAAGACGAAGAATAAAATCTCCGTACCTTAAATTCGACCTTTTTCAGGTCAGCACAAAGTCAAATAATGATGTCATCATGTGTTATATGGTTGACAGAGTACCTAAAAAGTTGCTTTCGGACATAAAACAAAAGCTCCTTAATATGGAGATGGAGTCGATTATTGAGAGCGGATTTGTCGAGCCGTATCTTAATAACACAAAACTCTCGGTCTTTTCGGGCGTTTCGGTGACTGAACGCCCCGATGTTTTCACCGCAAAGCTTCTTGAAGGAAAAATCGGTGTATTAATCGACGGAACGCCCTTTTCAATAGTACTGCCTTTCCTTTTCATCGAAAATTTCCAAACCATTGACGACTACGCTTCACGCCCGTTTTATACAACCATAATCAGGTTCATAAGATACCTTGCGTTTTTTCTTTCGATATTTCTGCCCGCACTTTATGTCGCGGTTATAAATTTTCATCCCGAGCTCTTTAATCACACACTCCTTGTAACCCTTGCAGAGGCGGAGGAACAGTCGGCATTTCCGCTTGCAGTCGAAGCGATAATCATCCTTGCGGCGTACGAAATAATCCGCGAATCGAGTTTACGCCTTCCCAAAAGCATCGGCGGGGGAGTTTCGATAATCGGCGGTTTGATTATCGGCGACACCGCCGTTTCGGCAGGAATAATTTCAAATCCAATCCTGCTTGTCTGTGCTATCGCTGTTATAGCTTCATTTTTAATCCCGAATTTATATCAGCCTGTCATGTTTTTGCGAATTGTCGCGGTAATAGCCGCCGGGCTTGCAGGGCTATACGGCATTGCTCTCTTTGCGGCAGTTCTGCTTGTCAATATATGTTCCCTCGAAAGCTATGGAGCACCTATTACCGCACCGGTATCGCCGTTCACGGCACGTTCAATGCGTGATGTCATAACACGAATAAGCATGAAAAAGATGGTTAAAGATAAAATAACTGTTGAAAAGCTAAACGGGGTTAATATGAAATGACAACGACAAAAAAAATCGGCTGGGGACAGGCTCTCCTAATTCTGCTTTGTTGCAGAGCGTTCGGGCTCATGACATTCGTTCCGTTTTTGTCAGCGGAATATAACCTGTCGGTGCAGATGACGGCGGTAGTGATTTCGTCGGTCATTCAACTTCTTCTTTGCATACCGCTTTTGATATTTTCAAAACGCCGACCGCTTTGCAGTATAACCGGCTTTGCATATGAGAAAAACCGCTTTTTCGGGTTTGTATTTATCTTCATTTGTTTCATATTTTTCATCTGCGAAACGATAGATTCACTTTTGTCATTTCAAATTTTCTTGGGTGACAGATTCTTTAAAACCGCGAATCCATACCTTTGGCTCGGGATATTTCTTATCATCGCGGTTTACTGTGCCGTTGTCGGAATTGAGGGAATCGCCCGCTCAAGTACGGCGGTTTTTGTTATCCTCGTTATAATGATGATAACGATGGGGGTAACCTCTTTCAGAGACTTTGATATAGTCAATATCTATGTGTCGTCACCGTCAAAAACTATCTTCTCGGCAGTCATAGACGAGCTTGCGAAGAATAACGAGATAGTCGCTTTGATATTTTTAAGTAAATTCATACCCGAGAAACTTAACCGGACTGTGAACGGACTGATAATCGGTAAAGTTATCCTGACCCTTACCGTACTTCTTCTTATTCAGGGCGTTTTGGGGGATTTTGCAATGCTCACAGACTACCCGTTCTTGGCGGTCGGAGCATATGCAGGGGTGAACTTTTTACAGCGTGCCGATGCAATATATCTTGTGGTATGGACGATGACAGCGGTTCTCAAAACAGCTCTCTTTATCTGCATATGTTCGGGGCTTTTAGAAGAGATACTCCCCAAGCTTCGCGGAAAAGCCGCAATAACCGCGATAATAATATTTCTTGTTTCAATTCCGTTTTGCAAAGAGGGAACTACTATCGCCGCCGTTTACGGAAATAACGTGATTGTTATATTGCAAATTTTCATACTGTTTTTAGTACCGTTTTTTGTTACCGCTTTCGGGAGGGTGAAAAATGAAAAAAATATTACCGCTGATATTGACAATAATAATCTGCAGCAGCTGTAGTGCGGCGGGCTTGCAGGTCAACGAGCGTGCTTTCATCCAAATTTTCGGAATGGAAAAAACCGGCGAGGTTTATCATGTGTATATGAAGCTCCTTGGTGATGAAACTATTTCCGGCGAGGGTGACACCATATTAAGTGCTGTTGCCGAAGCAGAACTTTTACAGGGAAAGAAACTTTTTTTAGGGCAGATGAAACTTTTTATCATCGGTAAAGGGTTCGATGAACTCGACAAGGAACTGAACCTGTTTTTGTCGGGGGATATATGCCCGGCATGCCCTGTTTTATATTCACATAACCCCGAAGAAATAGTTAATTCAAAAACTAATGCAGATGAACTCCTAAAGGAGCTAAATGTCTATTCCTCACAGGGGAAAAGCATAATAACTCCTCTGACTGAAATTGTCTCGAAAACGACAGGAACTCACACAGCGGCGGCAGTTCCGAATGTTTTATCCAAAGATGACAGGATAGTCTTTGACGGTATTACCCTTTTGGGGGAGGACGGGGATGGCGGAACGGTTTCAAACAGCGATGCTTTGGGGATAAAAATCCTAAGCGGAAAAGTTGATGCAAAAGATCGCATTACCGTTTCGGCACCGGTCGGAAATGAAATGATATCAGGCGAAATTTTAGGGGTTAAAATAAAACGCGATGTCAGCTTCATTGAAGATATCTTGGTTTTTCAGATAAAAATCAAGATAAAAGCCGACATAACCGAAAAGCCGCTCGAAATGCCAGAACAAATTGCGCTTGAAGCAATTGCCGATTATGTCAGAATGAATGTTTTAACAAGCTTTAATCTGACTTTGAAGGGATATAATATTGATGTTTTCGGGCTTGAAAAACTTGTCAGACAAAAACTTCCGGCCGATTATGGCGTTTATAAACAAAACCCGCCTGCAATATGGGAGAATAGCATCATAGAGATTATTATTGAGATAGAATAAAAAACGCGATAGGTTACAAAAACCTATCGCGATTTCATTTTACAAACTTTGCTATGCTTGTGCGGGAGCTGATACGGGGCAGACATCTGCACACGCGCCGCAGTCAATGCACTTTTCCTCGTCAACGACATATTTGCTGTCGCCCTCGGTTATAGCGTCTGTAGGGCAGCCGTCGGCACAAGCTCCGCAGGAAATACAATCGTCGTTAATTTTATATGCCATATTAAGCACCTCTTAAAAAATTTTTCCAGAATAAGCAGAAGAATTTGCCTATGTAAATATTTTAACCTATCTTTGTCAGAAAATCAAGTGTTTTTTTAAAAATTTATAAAAAAGTCACAATATTAAAGTCTTGAAATGAAGTCGCGGTAGTTAAACTTTCTTGCTGTGATATATTCGTCATCGATAGTGCGGAAGATGATTGACGGGAGTTTCATGCCGTTGAAGGTGTTGTTTTTGACCATAGTATATATCGCCATATCGCAGAATACAACTTCACTTCCGCGTTGCAGAGGTTCTTCAAACGAATATTCACCGATAACGTCACCTGCAAGACAGGTTCCGCCCGCCAAGATATAATTTTCAGGGAGTTCACCCGGGAGCTTGCCGCCGATTACCTCGGGACGATAGGGCATTTCAAGCACATCCGGCATATGACAGGCGGCAGAGGTATCTAAAATAGCAATCTGCTTGTCCTTGACAGTGATAATGTCAAGCACCCTGCTTACTAAAAATCCGGCATTTTGAGCTACGGCTTCACCGGGTTCAAGGTAGACTTCAACGTCAAATTCGTTTTTGAAATTGCTTATAAGAGAGATAAGTCTCTCGCGGTCGTAATCCTTTTGAGTTATATGGTGCCCGCCGCCGAAATTAACCCAACTGACAGCGTTTAGATATTTTGCGAACCTGCTCTTGACTGCTTCAAGGGTACGTTCCAAAACATCTGCACCCTGCTCGCACATTGTATGGAAATGAAGCCCGGTTATTGCTTCGGGAAGCTCATCCGGCATATCTTCAAGGCGTGTTCCGAGTCTTGAATATGTACTGCATGGATTGTATATTTCCGGCGTAACCTCTGAATATTCGGGGTTGATTCGCAATCCTATTTCTCTCTTGCGATCGCTTTTCTTTATTTCGGGATAAAAAAGTTTGAACTGACCGGGAGTGTTAAAGACGATATGGTCGCAGATCTTCACGATATGCGAAAAATCTTCGGGGTTATATGCGGGTGAGTAGATATGATTCTCACGCCCCGGCATTTTATCGTACGCAAGCTCTGCTTCGTAAACGCCCGATGCACAGGTACCGTCCAAGAAATCGGACATAAGCGGATAAACCGAATACGCTGAAAAAGCCTTTTGAGCGAGGAGGATTTTACACCTTGCTCTTGATGAAATATCTTTTAATATTCCGAGATTGGAGAAAAGGAGGTTCTCGTCTATTACATATGCAGGTGTCTTAAACGGATACCGTTCCATTGCCGTTTCTCCTTTCCCGTTCATTATGAATTTTCTTTTGGTTCATATTTATATCCCATAAGCTGGGACTCCAGATTATGCTTCATTGCAGCTCTGTAATCGGCACGAAGACGTTCCTGCTCTTCCTTTTCATCGGGGGAAAGGGGAGATATCTTCGCTTTTTTTGCAAGCTCGTTTATACGAGCAATTTGAATATCTGTCATAATTACTTCAACTATTTCAATAAGGCGAGCGTGTCACGAGCGATAAGGAGTTCCTCGTTTGTGGGAACAACCCAAACGTCGGTAGCTCCGCATGAAATCTTCTTGAGTTCGCCGCGTGTTTTATTAGCTTGCTCGTCGATCTTAATTCCTAAAAATTCAAGACCTTCGCATGAATCTGTGCGAACATCGGTTGCATTTTCACCTATACCGCCGGTGAAGAGCACTGCATCAACGCCGCCCATTGCAGCGGCAAAAGCTCCGATATATTTTCTGATCTGATATGAAAGCATCTTTTTGGCAAGTCGGGCACGCTTATTTCCGCTGTCTGCCGCTTCACCGACATCTCTGTTATCGGAAGAAACGCCGGATATACCGAGAAGACCTGATTTTTTATTCATATAGTCGGACATCTGTGAGGGGGTGAAGCCGTGTTTTTCCATGACATATGTCACGGCAGAAGGGTCAACAGAGCCGGTTCTTGTGCCCATAAGAAGACCGTCAAGCGGGGTGAAACCCATGGTGGTGTCAACCGATTCTCCGCCCTTCACAGCGGTTATGGAAGAACCGTTGCCGAGATGGCAGGATACAATCTTGAGATCCTTAATATCTTTGCCCATCGCTTTGGCAAGTGCGGCGGAAACAAAGCGGTGCGAAGTTCCGTGGAAGCCGTAGCGGCGAACCTTAAAAGCTTCGTAATCTTCATAGGGCAGACCGAACATAAAAGCTTCTTCCGGCATTGTCTGATGGAAAGCGGTGTCAAAAACAACTGCTTGCGGCACAGTCGCGGGGAGAACCTTCTTGCAAGCCCAAAGTGCAAGTGCGTGGGGGTGGTTATGAACGGGAGCAAGCTCTTTGAGGTCATCTATTTTTTGTATAATTTCGTCGGTGACGATAACTGTTTTAGAGAAGATTTCGGCACCCTGAACGATACGGTGCCCGACTGCGGCGATTTCGCTCATCGAACCGATAACTTTCGCGTCCGATTCAGTCAAAACCCAAACAAGCTTTTCAAAAGCTTCGGTGTGGGTGGGGAAGTCGTGATCGGCGTCATAAACTCTGCCATCGGAGGCAGTGTGTTTAATGTGTCCGCCGATACCGATACGGTCGGCGTTGCCTTTTGCTAAAACACTTTCGTCGGTCATGTCAAGAAGCTGATATTTGAGGCTTGAACTGCCTGCGTTAATTACCAAAATTAACATATTATTTACATCCATTCCAGAAAAAATATTTATACTACAAAAAACTATTTTACCACTTAAATATTAATAAATCTATTTCATATGAAAACTTTAACAAAAATATTACCATTTATTAAAAATTTCGCAATAAAGCATTAATTATAAACCTGTTCGCAGGCGGTAATGACATATCCATGCTCGGTTATTGTATTAATCTCGGCATCTAAAATCTTATACACATCAACGTGGCGAACCATATTTGCAAGGGTACTGCCCTTCATTTTTATATAGGCTTCCTTTGTCGTCCAGATACGTCTGAAATCAAAATACTTATCTTCTGCCGTATTAAGCATCATCTGTTCATTTTCTGTGAAGTATCGCTTCGGAAGCCTTGAATCAAATTTTCTGATCCGTTCGACATCAATCCCGACAGGTTTATTGCTGTGTACAAAAGCGATACAGCCATCCGAGTGGGAAACATTGAAACAGAAGCCTTCTATATCGGAAAGAAAAGGCTTGCCGTTTTCGTTTGTATAAAACCGCTGTGAAGCCGCCGGAATATCTGTGAGCTTTTCAATACATTCACGTGCAAAAACAGCGGTCATAACCGAGATAATCTTGCTCTTTTCGGAATGAAGCCGTAATGCCTTTTCACGGCGTTCGGGCGAAATCATGTCAAAATATTGCAGATATTCATCAAACGGCTTTGCAATGTCGGGATAGAAAGTCTTAATAACCATAATTACATATCCGATATATAGTCTTTGTAGGCGTGAAGATAAACAGCACCGGAAACAACGGTCAAGGCAACCGAAATCCAGATCATTATTGTATAGATAATCCAAAGGTTATGATTAAGCCCGGTGTTGCCGCTGTCGCTCATGATGAGGGCAACAAGGATGAAGATAATCGTAATCATAGTGAATGCTGTTTTGAGTTTACCCCAGATTCCCGCCGGAACAACAATTCCCTTATCGGCAACGGCAAGGCGGAGCCCCGACACCATAAACTCACGTGCAAGGATTATTATTATAGGAATCGGATTGACAATTCCCGAAAAGCAAAAGCAGATCAGAGCGGCAGAGGTTAAAATCTTATCTGCAAGCGGGTCTGCAAACTTCCCGAATGTTGTTGAGAGCCCGTATTCACGGGCGATATAGCCGTCTAAAAAGTCGGTTATCGACGCGATAACAAAGATAACGAGTGCGATAATGTAGTTAATCCGCATATCAAGAAGGTCGAACTTGAAGCTCAAAAATACCGCGAAAAACGGCACCAAGACAATCCGCAGCAATGTCAGACGGTTCGGAAGATTCATTCCTAAACGCTTATTTACAGAGGCAGTTTCTGTTGAATCCTCAACTGCTTCCGTGTTTTTTATATCTTCGGTTTTTTTAGTTTCATTATTTTCGTTCATTTTTAATCCTCTCGTTCGCCGATTAGGTCAAGGTCTAATGTTTCGGTTATTTTCACCGTCACAAAGTCGCCGGGGAAGGGCTTATTATCACTCGCCGTGAAGTATATTTTCCCGTCAATATCCGGAGCATCCATATAAGAACGCCCGAAAAAGCACTCGGCATAGCGATCATAACCTTCGGTCAGCACTATTATCGTTTTGCCTATGTACT
The DNA here is from genome assembly GCA_031262225.1 of Ruminococcus sp. GTDB lineage: Bacteria > Bacillota > Clostridia > Oscillospirales > Ruminococcaceae > JAISGY01. The sequence goes on from JAISIC010000020.1 coordinate 14,298, forward strand.
GTTCATTTTTTACAGCCATGATGTTATTTTGAATGTCCATGATGATTTCTGCACGTTTTGTTTTTGTCTCTTCGTCTATCTGATCGGGGAAGCCGGCAGCAGGAGTACCCTCTTCGGGGGAGTATGCAAAACAGCCGAGCCTGTCAAACTTCATATCGGTGATAAACTCACAAAGCTTTTCAAATTGACTTTCGGTTTCCCCGGGGAATCCGGTAATAATGGTGGTGCGAAGGATTATTCCCGGAATTTCATCCCGAAGCTTCTTAACAAGATGACGCAGACTGTCTTCATCACCCTGCCTGTTCATTCGAGAAAGTATTTCACCGTCAGAGTGCTGAATAGGAATATCAAGATATTTAACTATCTTGGGTGTGTTTTTAATTATCCGGGTAAGCTTGTCGCTAATCCTTTCGGGGTAACAATATAGAAGACGTATCCATTGTATGCCCTTTATCTCCGCGATTTTTTCAAGCAGCTCGGGGAGCCGGCATTCACCATAAAGGTCCTCGCCATATCGCGTTATGTCCTGTGCTATAATGTTGAGTTCCTTAACGCCGCTGTCTGCAAGCTCGGAAGCCTCTTTTATAAGCTCTTCCATAGGAACGGAACGAAGTCCGCCGCGAATCAAGGGAATAGCACAGTATGAACAGCGGTTATCGCAACCCTCCGCGATTTTCAGATATGACATGAAACTTAATGTTCCCGATATACGTCCGCCGAAAAGCGGTAGATTGCATTTTTCGCCGATAGATATCTTCGGGGTGTCGTCAAGTTTACTTATAATATCGGCAATCTCTGCCTCCGAGCCGAGCCCCACAACGGCATCAGCTTCGGGAAATTCGGTCAAAAGTTCTTCTTTATAACGCTGGGCAAGACAGCCTGTTATGACGATTCGTTTTATTTTGCCCTCTTTTTTAAGTGCTATAAACTCAAGGATTGTTTCAATTGCTTCCTCTTTAGCCGACTGTATGAACCCGCAGGTGTTGATGACAACAATATCGGCAAGTGCCGCATCAGCTTCAAGCTTAAATTTTCCGTGAAGCTTATAAAGCATCCTCTCCGAATCAACTAAATTTTTGGAACATCCGAGTGAAACTATGCCGACTGAAACCATTTTAATAATCCTTTTATTTTAGCATTGAGATATATTCAAACCCGTCAAGGAGGGTGTCTATTTTTGAGAATGCAGCCATAGCACCATTCGCAACGCAGTCAAGAGGATCTTTTGCGATTACACATTTAACATTAAGTTCGGTTGAAAGATATTCGGGGAGCCCGCCCAGTAGTGCACCGCCGCCGGTGAGGTATATGCCGTTGTCGAATATATTTGAAATCAGTTCAGGCGGCGTGTTTTCAAGAACCGATTTTGCACAGAAAACGATGTCTGAAACGGTGTCTATTATCGCTTCGTATATGTCAAAATCGGAAATCTCAATCTTTTCGGGCAACCCTCTGATAAGGTGTCTGCCCTTGACAACCATTCGCTTTGTGCCGTCGGGCTGAAAAAGATTCGTTATTGCAAGTTTTGCCGCTTCTGCTGTTTTTTCGCCGACAAGCAGTTTATATCGATTTGAAAGATATTTAACGATAGCTTTATCAAGTTTATTTCCGGCAACACGAACCGACTTTCTTACAACGATTCCGTTCATCGAGACAACGGCAATATCGGTCGTTCCGCCGCCGAGATCAATAACCATATTCCCGTCGGGGCGGCTTATGTCTGCACCCGCACCGATTAAGGCAGCAAGCGGCTCTTCAAGCAGCCATACCTTCTTCGCCCCGGCATTTTTAGCCGCTTCAATAACAGCCCTGTTTTCGACATCGGTAATCGATGAGGGCACACACATGATAATATCAGGCATGAGAAGCTGTCTTCCGGTGACCTTTTCAATGAAATGGGTTATCATGTTCTCTGTCATGCTGTGGTCGGAGATAACGCCGTCTTCCATAGGTCTGATGACGGTGATATAGTCGGGGGTTCTCCCTTCCATACGGTAAGCTTCATGCCCGACAGCAATAATCTCTGTCGTCTTTTTATTGTATGCAATGCAGGAGGGTTCGTTTAGAACAATTCCTCTGCCGCTCATCGTTATCATAATGTTTACTGTACCTAAATCAATGCCTATATCCATGAGTAACTCCTAATGTTAATTATTAATTTCATATGTTTTTGCACAGACTGCAATAGTAACGTGAGATGCTCCGGCAGAAAGGAGCATATTTTTACAGACAAGAGAGGTTGCTCCTGTGGTGTAAACGTCATCAACTAAAAGTATACGTTTTCCCGAAACCTGTGTTTTCCCGATTTGATATGAATCTTCGGCGTTTTTAATGCGTTCTTTTTGCGTCAATTTGTGCTGTACCGTTTCAAGTACGCGAATGAGTGCATTTTTTTCAACAGGAATATTTTTAAGGTCTGAAAAATACTTTGCTATAACCTCTGCTTGATTATATCCGCGTTTTCGCAGCCTTTTTTTACCTATCGGAACGGGAACGATTATATCAAAATCCTCATCAAGGCTATCTGATAAAACTGACACACAGTGTTTTGCGAAATTCTTTGAGCCTGCAAATTTTAGTGCATATATTCCGTCTACAACAATTCCGTCGTAATAATAAGCCGCTTTAATATCATTATTGAGATTACAGCGATATTCCGATAATTTATCTTTACATTTATCGCATATGCTGACATTCCAAGCTATAAAATCCCCGCAGCATGGGCAACGATTCGGAAAGAAGATATCAAGCGAAAAATCAAGAACGTTTTGTAAGGTATTATCAGTTTTCAAGTAAAAAATCCTCAAGAAGTGTGAATCTTTCCGTCTGAAGGTTATTATCAACCATTTTGCATACAACATTCCTTGAACCGACAATAACGAGGAGCTTTTTGGCTCTTGTTACAGCTGTGTAAAGGAGATTACGGCAGTAAAGTCTGTCATAGCCTCCCAACAGAGGCAGAATAACTGCGTTAAATTCGCTGCCTTGGCTTTTATGTACCGTTATCGCATAGGCAAGTTCAAGATCGCGGAGCATATCAACGGTGTATTCTGCAAGCTTTCCGTCAAAATCAATTACCACACTGTCGTCCTCTTTTGAGACGGAACGGATTATGCCGATTTCGCCGTTGAAGATTCCTGTGCCGTTCTCCGTTCCCAACGTCCAGACAATATCATAGTTGTTGACCGTCTGCATAACCTTGTCGTTAATGCGGAATGTATATATCCCCGAGCGTATTGATGTTGTCATAGGAGATTCGGGGTTAATGAGTTCTTGAATACGCTTATTCATATTCTCTATTCCGACAGGACCTTTTCTGACAGGGGATAAAACCTGAATGTCGGCGATAGGGGAAAGGCTGTAGCTTGTAGGAAGCCTTGTTATCAGAAGCTCTAAAACCGTTTCAACACAGCTTTCTGCATCAAGCCGTTGCATGAAAAAGAAATCGGAAGCTTTAAGGTCAGGGTATTCACCATGCACTATTTTATGTGCGTTGGTAACAATTCCGCTTTCTCTTGCCTGACGAAAAATTTCGTTGAGCGTTACAACTCTGACAATTCCGCTTGAAATAATATCGTGTAATACATTTCCTGCACCAACAGAGGGCAGTTGGTCGCTGTCACCGACAAGCACAAGCCTGCAATCGTCTTTTAGTGCGGCAAGTAATGCTGTGAAAAGCTCCGAATCTACCATTGACATTTCGTCTATAACAAGAACGTCACAATCGAGCTTGTTGCTCTCGTCATGCACAAAACTAAGCTTGTTTCCGACATCATAGGAAACTTCAAGGAGCCTGTGTATGGTTTTTGCCGCAAAGCCCGTGAGTTCTGAAATCCTCTTTGCAGCCTTACCTGTCGGAGCTGCAATCATTACCTTGCTTCCGCGTTGCTTATATAGGGAAATGATGGCATTGAGCGTTGTAGTTTTACCCGTTCCCGGACCACCTGTCAAGACGGTTATGCCGGTGGTGAGTGCAGAACCGATTGCCTGTTTTTGAAGCTCGGCGTATTTAATGCCTTTACCCGCTTCCTCAACTTCGATAAGTGCGTTAAAATCAAATTCTTTGACCGATTTTGTCGCTTTTTTCAGATATGAGGCGATGTTCATTTCTGCTCTGTAGTATTTATAAAGCGATATCCGATCTTTGATGATTACAACATTTTTACTTTCTTCGGACTTTATAACTGCTTTTTCTATAACTTCTGTTTCGACACCCAAGAGCCGCCGGCATTCGGAGTAAAAAATGTCGGATGGTAAGGCTGTATGTCCGCCGGAGAACCCGGCTGTTTCAAGAATATATTCCGCACCCGCACATACGCGGTTGAGGTTGTCCTGTTCTTTGCCGAGTGCAGAAGCGATCTTGTCAGCATTTTTGAACGATAGACCGATATCGCCCGAACAGAGGATAAAAGGGTTATCGACTATCATGTCCTTAGCGAAATGCCCCCAAAGTTTCCAGACAGAAGCAGACATTGCAGGTGATATATCATATTCTGCCAAAAAGAGGGATAGTTCGCGGATTCCGTAAATCCTTCTAAACTCTTCGGTAATATCATTTGCCTTTTTCTTTGAGATTCCGTTGACTTTTGCAAGCTCTTCGGGATGGTTTTCGAGTATATCGAAGGCTTTGTCGCCGAAATTATCAACAATAAGCTTTGCTGTCTTCTTGCCGACACCTTTTATTGCACCGCTGCTTAGGTATTTGAACATGGCAGATTCGCCGACGGGAAGCTTTCGTTCACAGGAAACGGCATAGAACTGATGACCGTATTTCATATGAACCGAAAATTCGCCGAAAAGCTTTACCTGTTCGCCTTCACCGACATTACCGAGTTCCCCTGTTACAGTTATGGGATCGCCGCCAAAGTCGATGACCATCACAATGAAGCCATTTTCTTCGTTTTGGTATGTAATGCTGTCAACTGTGCCTTCGATTGTTTCGGGATTTTTCAGTACCCGTCTCATAGCCACAAAAATCCCTTTCGTCGAATGTTATAATTAATATCATTATAACATAATTTTCAGTAAAAAGCAATAGTTAATTTACATTAAATTGTTTAGATTTGCTTAATTTTCAGTTAATAATAATGTGATATGATAAAATCAAACTAACTTTAAGAGGTAAAAACTATGCTTTCTGAAAGTTTTAAGATCAACGCAGCTTTAACCGAAACAGCCATTGCATTCGACCCGCAGATGAAAGTGGGCGGTTATGATAACAAAATATGGAAGACGCCCGAAGGGATCGAGCTGTTCCCCGATCATGCTGTTTTAAAGTTTTACGCACCCGATGCAAAGACTGTTAATGTCAGACGGTTTTATTCCGAAGGTCCTCTCACCCCGATGAATAAAAACGAAAAGGGGATATGGACAGCAGAGATTCCGGCTGAAAAAGGCGGATATTCAGGGCTTTTTTTCGAGGTTGACGGTGTTTATGCTCTAAACCCCATGGCTCCAATTACATGGAGCCAAAGTCACCCGATTAACTACATAGATTTCCCCGGTTCAGATGATTTTTATCTGTTAAAGGATGTACCGCACGGAACCGTCTCACGTGATATCTTTTATTCTAACGTCTGCGGATGCTATAAAGGCTGTGAGGTTTACACCCCTCCCGGTTACCAAAATGCCAAAAACGGGAATTATAAAGACCTTCCGGTGCTGTATCTCCAGCATGGTTTCGGTGAAAACGAGATGGGCTGGACACATCTCGGCAAAGTGAATTTTATAATGGATAATCTTATTGCGGAGGGAAAAGCAGAACCTTGCATAATTGTTATGAATAACGGAATGACACAAAAGCTTGAGAGCAATGGACACAGGCATTGGGATGCAATGCTTTTGGAACCGATGCTCATTAACGACTGTATACCTTTTATCGACAGTCATTACCGCACCGCAACCGACAAATGGCACAGAGCTATGGCGGGACTTTCAATGGGCTCAATGCAAACGAGTATCACAACTCTTTCACACCCCGAACTCTTCGGATATGTCGGAATATTCAGCGGCTTTTTGAAAAAGCTTGCAGGTTTAGGCGATAACCAAAACGATCATCTTAAAACTTTAGATGATAAAGAAAAATTATTTGAACACTTTAAAGTATTCTTCCGTTGCATGGGCGACAAGGACGAGTTCTTCGGGCAGTTTACTTCCGATAGCGAACTTTTAAGAGAGAAGGGGTTGCAGACAGGTGAGTGGGCAGCACATATCGAAAAGGTATATGACGGCTACCACGACTGGAATGTATGGAGACCCTGTGTGAGAGACTTCTTAACGATGATATTCAAATAAAAACTTAAAACGGCTCGTAAATTTGAAGACTTACAAGCCGTTTTGTTTTCTATTCGGTTACTTCTGTGGTTGTGACAACCGACGTTGCGACAAAGTCTTCAAATCCCCGATATTTGTCGATAATAGCCTGAACCTCCGCAACTTTTGTGTATCCCTTAATTTCTCCGTCAGCGAGTGCTGCTTCGGCGGAATCAAAATCAAATAAAATCGCATACGCAATGGCAATATTCCCGTAGGTGTCGGCAAAATCCGGATTCAAGAAAAGAGCCTGATTAAGGTATTCTAAAGCTTCAAGCGGTTTGTTCATTGATATGTATAGGTTTCCGATATTATTATAAAGTGCAACCGAATCGATATCGTATTGATCAAACGCGAGAGCTTCGGTGAATGTAGCCAAAGCTTCGTCATACATTTCAAGGTTTTTTTGTGCAACGCCCTTTATGTTCAACGCTCTGTATACGCCGCTCAGTGTGTTTTCAGAAATAACCTTATCGGCAACAACAATTGCTTCTTCGAAGTTTCCTATTTTCAGATAGCTTTCTGCAAGCATAAGGTCAAGCTCAAACTGCTTATATTCCGAAAGTCCGCTATCGGAAGCTTTATTAAAAAGCTCAACAGCTTCTGCATATCTGCCCTCACTGTAGGCTTTCGCACCGTCAAATGCAAAATCATCGCCTTTTGACCTGCAAGCTGACAAGCCTGCAAGTGTCATGACTATGAAAATTACCGCAATGATTTTTTTCATAAAATGCCGCCTTTATTTATCCGTAATAAACGCTGTCACGTTGTATTCCGCGATAAATTTCTTTTGCACGTTTTAAAAGTGATTCATAACTGTTCGGGAGTATATCGCCGATGACTTCGGATAAAAGTGTATTCAAAATCCTTCGTATATCGCGTCCCGACGCACCGATTTCCGTTATGTTGTTGCCGTCTATATTAAGCATTCCGACTTTATAGCATTCGTTATTTTCTATTATCTCATCGGCGATTACTTTCATCTTTTCGATGGTTTGAAGACGTTCAAAACAGATGCTGTTCTTGGCGATATTGTCGCCGCGAAGTACTTCTGCAAGCAGTTTCCAGATGTCATAACCGACTTCGCCCAAAAGCCTTTTTACCGATGTTCTTTCGGCAACCGGCGTAATATAATGGTTACGAACGAGAGTTTTTACCGTTTGGATTGTGTGGTTATCAAATTTAAGTCTGTGCAGAATTTTATCTGTCATCTCCGCACCAACCTCTTCATGACCGGAGAAATGCCCTGCACCGGCTGCATCCGTTTTAAAACATGCTGGTTTTGCAATATCGTGGAATAATAGTGCGAGACGAACGTATTTATCGGGCTTTGATGCATTCACTGCGACTGCTGTGTGCTTCCAAACGTCATATATATGATATCTGCTATGCTGGTCAAACCCAATCATAGGAGTTATTTCAGGGATTATCACAGCAAAAACTTCAGCGTAAAGCTCTAATACTTTTGAAACATTTCGTCCGCAAAGAAGCTTTGAAAGTTCATTTGAAATACGTTCTGCCGAGATATTTTTAAGCAGTTCCATACAGCGGTAAATTGAAGCCGCTGTGTTAGGATCGGGATCAAAGGATAAAACAGACATGAAGCGAAGAGCACGCATAACCCGAAGTCCATCTTCGGTAAACCGGTCTTCGGGGTCTCCTACACAGCGAAGCACTCGTGAAAACAGGTCTTTTTGACCGCCGAAAGGATCAATTAAGCCGTCTTTGTCGTTATATGCCATTGCATTAACGGTGAAATCACGTCTTGAAAGGTCTGCATTTATATCGGATGTGAACTCGACTGAATCGGGGTGCCTGCCGTCACTATATGTTCCGTCAAGACGATAGGTTGTAATTTCAAACGGTATTTTGTCAATTATAACAGTAACGGTTCCGTGCTTTATACCGGTGTCAACGTTTCTGAACTCCGAAAACACCGCCTTTATACCGTCGGGCAGTGCAGAGGTGCATATATCGAAATCTTTCGGTTCTTCACCCATAAGGGAGTCCCTGACACAGCCTCCGACTATATATCCTTTATATCCGGCTGCTTCAAGTCTCCCTATAATTTCCTTTACCTGCTCGGGTAAATTAATCAGCAAATTCAACACCTGCTTGCCAAACTCAAGAGTTTTATTCTGAAAAGTTATTATTTCATGATTATTGCACAAAATTCACCGCCGCTTGTAATGTCAAAGACGGCACGTCCTGAGGTAGAAATGGTGGTGGTATCAATAAGCGAAAGAGTTTTTGAGCTTGGATTATATCTGTAAAGCTTTACCATTTTACCGGCACGAGTTGTAGCAAACCCAATGTTGATACTGCCGAGAAGTCCGAATGACGTCCCGTCGCCGACGATAAGCTGAGACGAACTGAGAGCACCTGTCCGATATTTATTAACAACTTCTGCCGGAATGGTTGATGTGCTGTATGTAACGGTGAGATCAATTGCTCTCGGTGAAGATATATCAGAGCCGTTTATCATGAATCGTGAGCCGTTGGTGTTTATAAATGTAACATTAACCTTTTTTAGTTTAATATCTTCAAAGAAACTTTTCGGTATGGTGAGCTGCTTATTCATGTTAATATTAACAGTCGAATTATCTTTTTGACTGTTAATATAATCTGCAAGTGATTTCCATCCCGCATATGATGTGTTATTATAAAGATATGCGTCGCCTTTTTGTGCGGAAGAGCCATCCGATGAACCCGACGGATTATACGGGGTATAGATTCCGTCATAGTGGGAAGGGTATTCGCCGGAATCTGTTGAATAATAGTTGAAAATTTCGTTTGAATATGCAAGACTTGTTGCTTCTATGACATATTTTTCACGTCCGCCGCTGCCGGCATCTTGTCGGGTTACATAAAAACGTCCGCTTGCTCTGTTGAAATAATATCCTTGTGTGGGGGTGGCGGAGATTTCAACATCGTCGTATAAATTGTGAGCTTTTGCTTCCTCATAAGAAAGGTAATATTCATTAATGCCGTGTGCAAAATAAACAGGTGTATAACGATAGTCGTAATAGGTGCCGTCAAGATAAATCATGATATAGCTTGCATTGCCGCGTGAACCGGTAAGTGCGTCGGAATAGCTTTCGTAAAGATTGCCGCTGTAGACCGAAAAATACGTTCCGTCACCGTATTTGGTAACCTCTCCGATCATATTGCTGTTTTTTGTGTGATCCTTTGCAAGCTGATAGGTCGGGTAGTAGAAGCCGTCCCCTGCAAAATAGGCTGTGAATTTAGTTCCTGATGTGTTTGAAGGGGCATGGAGTATTTTATATACATAGCTCAATCCCGACATTGAGCTTTCAACATAATCACCGAGGGCGGAATCAAAATAACAGAATCTCTCGCTGTAATCGGTAAGAGGTTCCCGTTCATAAATCGGCGGTATGTCGTTAAATTCATAATAGGCGTCAAGGTTCGGATACCAATACCTTGCGTCACCATAGACATACTCCGAAGGATAACGATAATAACTGTTCGGAATGTTATAGACAGTCTCGGCAGATACACCGAAAGAAGCTGTGAAAGAGAAGATAATAACAACCGCTAAGAGTACGGATAATGTTTTGCTCTTCATAAGAACACCTCCGCCTTTATCTTTTCAGATAGTTTATTCAGGCGATTTTCCGCCTTTTGTTACTTCAATGCCGGTAGAATCTCCTGCATCGATCATGCTGTCTGCAATTTGTTCGCCGATGATTTCCTCATCGATAGAAATTTTTGCAATCTTTGCAGTGAAGTCGGTGCCGCTTCTCTTGACATTTCGTGCTGCAAGAGCATAAAGGTCGCTTGAAAGGGTTGTGAGCTGTACAAAGCGTTTTGCTGCCGGGGTGGGGGAGGAAACAAGCTCTTTGATATCGGAAGAGAAAGGTACGGCAAGACGATTCGGTTCTTCGGAATTTTTCGCGCCTGACGCTTTGATTATTTCAATGCCGCGGTCATTAAACGCTAAAATACGTCCGAATGCAGGGGGCATCATGAGGTCTGAGTTTAGAGTACCGATATACATATTAAGGAGAATCCTCCTTAGTTTTGCCATGGTATATCGTTTTGTCTTACACATTTCAAGAAATTCATCAAGAGATGCCGCCGCTTTTCCTGCTTCAAATAATCTGTTTTCAAGCCCTTGTCCGACATCGGGAAGAAGAGCAAGCTGCTGGGGTACAGATTTGCGAAGCATATATAAAAGTTCGCGTTCAAGGTTTTCAAAATAGCAAAGATACTCTGCTTCTTCATATTCGGTTACGGCTTTTGCTGTTTGCTCGGGAACGTAAGCATTGAAGTCTTCGCCGTCTTCGATCATTTCGCGAATTGCGGAAGCGGAAGCATATATTCCCGACGGTGTATCGGAATCATGTGAAGCTCCGACACGTTTAATCGGCAAAATCTCCATATCAAGACTTAAAAACTTTAACGCCTTGATATATTCAACGGCAAGAGTGTTATTGGGGTCATCAAAAATCTCAGATATAAGCGGACCTGCTTCAAGTCCGATAATCTGCTGTAAAGCTTGCGGATACGGTGTTCCCTGTTCTAAAACAGGACGTATCTTTTCGGGTACTGCGGCTTTAATCGAAGCCTCTGCTGCTTCTTTGAGCAATGTGAGCGAATCGTTTTCGCAGCCAAATGAAACACCGTCAACACAACCGAGTGCTCCTAAAAGCATCATACCGGACCTTGCAAAAAGCTCTGCCGATGAAAGCGAATAGGTAACGGGAAGCTCTATGACAAGATCAACGCCGTTTTGCACCGCGATTTCCGCACGCCTGAATTTGTCAATTATCGCTACATCGCCGCGCTGAACGTAGTTACCGCTCATTACAGCGACAATATGGGTTGCTCCTGCCTCACGCACCTTGTCAATGTGATACTTGTGCCCGTTGTGAAAAGGGTTATACTCTGCAATTATACCGAATGTTTTCAATTTAAAGTTCGCCTCTCTATATATACATTAAAATAGGGTAACCATCATTGTATTCTTTTATAATACCCGGGTTTGTTTTTGCATAATCGGAAATTTCCTTTGCAAGCCCGGATTTTAAGTGACTTATTACCTTTTCAAGACTGTTTTCGCACATCGGTTTGCACAGCGTTGATACCGATATTAACAGTTTGTCTTCCTGTGACATTATTCGATAGGGCCATATGGAACATTCAAACGGTTTTTCCTGCCCGAGCTTGCACCCTGTTTTATCAAGCATAGGGCAGTCAAAGACAATATCATCGGCAATATCTGAATATTTCTTGTCTGCTGCCGCGGTTTCTTTCATCACAAAGAGCGATCCGCCCTGTTCTCGGCTGACAAACTGTGTTTCGGGATATTTTTCCTTTATGAAAGCACGCTTTATGTCGGTTATCACAGGTGTTTCCCACAGCTCATATTTTGTGAACCAACAGCAGAGCCTGCATTCTTTGCAATCGTCATATGAAACAAGTTGTCCGAGTCTTGACATAGAAAAAACTTAAAACCTCTTGATCTTTTTGAGTTCGGGTCGGAATCTGTCGCGAAGCGTTTTATATCTGGGTGCTTTTGCGGCACGCTCAAGCATCTCCTGCCTGAATCTGTTGCGGCGGGCTTCTTTTTCGCGAACGTTGCCGGCAACAAGGAAAATCCTTTGTGCTATGCGAAGGGGGAGAGCGAATGCATCTGTGATTGTTATCTTTTTTACATCTGAATAGGGTAAACCCTCATCATTGACAACAAGTGTATCATCAGCATCGGAAAGAATAAGTGACTTTACATCTCCGATATATCTTTTTGCAGCAGCGGTTTTCAGCTTGATCACAATTTTGTTGCCTGTCAGTAAAAAATCATCAATATCGCGAATGTCGCATATGAAAAGGATTTTTACGGCAGAGTTTTTTATAAATGAAAAGTTTAAAAACTCCGATACAACCAAACTCTTTTCATTAATTTGTATAAAAGTATGCAGTTTATGCATTTTCAAATTCTTTGAAGCGACAAAGCTTTCGACAGCACAAACTACGAATGCGGCAGTAAGGGCGATTGCAGTGCCGGTCATGATAAGAACTATAACCGAGTGCGGGATATTATCATCTGCGGGTACGACATAAACGACTGTCATGATAAGTGCGATTACGACAAATATACAGGATGGTATACACGCGATTATCATCCGTTTATTATAGATAAACCGAAGTTTATTTAGGCTTACGTGAAATGTTTTCTTGTTCATTTCATATACAAACCAAATAGAAATATTTTTTCATTATCAGTAATTATAACATAAATTTTTTCATATGTCAAGCATTGTTTCAAGTTTTTATTTATTTCATATCAGTCCGGTTCACGAAAAATTTACAAATTTCGAGTATTTTTACTTGACAAAGTTTAAAAAGTATGTTATATTAGTATAGTGCTTTAACGCGTTTATGCATTAACGCACAAACGCTTTAATTCATTGAATTTTCAGGAGAACAAATATGCTATACGCAATCGTTGCAGTATATATTGCTATTATGCTCGGAATAGGATTCTGGTGCAGAAAACACGCAAGCGGCGTGGAAGGGTTTGTCCTCGGTGGCAGGTCTCTGGGCGGATGGTTCACGGCATTTGCATACGGAACTTCTTATTTTTCGGCGGTGGTTTTCATAGGTTATGCCGGACAGTTCGGATGGAGCTACGGAGCAGCGGCGACATGGATTGGTGTCGGGAATGCAATTTTAGGTTCCATGCTTCCGTGGATTATTTTAGGTAACAGAACACGACATATGTCAAAGGTTTTGGAAGCGGCAACAATGCCGGAGTTTTTTGAGAAGAGATACGATTCAAAATCCCTTAAAATAGTATCGGCAATAATCGTATTTGTCTTCCTGATTCCATATACAGCATCTGTCTATAACGGTCTTTCAAGACTTTTCGGCATGGCATTTGATATACCTTATGAGTTTTGCATAATCGCAATGGCAATACTTACCGCTGTTTATGTTATTGCAGGCGGATATATGGCAACAGCTATTAACGATTTCATTCAAGGTTTAATCATGCTTGTGGGAATCGTTGCAGTCGTAATATTTGTTGTTCGATATAACGGCGGTCTTGCCGAGTCGCTTTTCGGGCTCGGGCAGATTTCCGATGCTTCTACTCCTCCCAATACATTAAATACGCTCTTCGGACCCGATCCTATAAACCTTTTCGGTGTAATTATCTTAACATCGCTCGGAACATGGGGTCTGCCGCAGATGGTGCAGAAATTTTATGCGGTTAAGGATAAGAAGTCAGTCACGCGCGGTACTGTAATATCCACGATTTTCGCTCTAATCGTTGCAGGCGGATCATATTTCATGGGCGGCTTCGGAAGACTTTTCGGCTCTGCCACTCCCGAAGAAGCAGAGGCAACAGGACGTACACTCATTCAAAGTGTGAACGGCAAGCTTGCTTTTGATTCCATCGTTCCCGCAATGCTCAAAACCGCTTTGCCGGAACTCCTTATCGGTGTAGTTGTAGTGCTCGTACTTTCGGCATCAATGTCAACCCTTTCATCTCTTGTATTAACATCAAGCTCGACGCTTACAATTGATCTCATAAAGCCGCTTTCCAAAAAGCCTTTGACTGAAAAACGTCAAGTTTTCATAATGCGGATACTAATTGCGGCATTCTTGCTTCTTTCTGTTGTAATTGCTCTCAACCCCAACACATATATAACAACTCTTATGTCAATCTCATGGGGAGCGCTTGCGGGTGCATTCTTAGCACCGTTTATGTTCGGTCTCTTCTCGAAACGAATAACCCGGGTTGCCGTTTGGGTTAGCTTCGCCCTCGGTGTCGGTATAACAGTCATCCATATGTTCTTCTTTTCTCTCGGGCTGTTCCCCGACCTTACCAAAGCGGCGGCAAGCCTGCCTCTAAACCTTGCTTCGCCGATTAACGCCGGTGCGGCGGCAATGATAATAACCCTCATTGTCACGCCGATAGTCAGCCGCCTGACAAAAGTTTCAAACACTGCTCATGTCGATAAGATATTTGAAGACTGCGGAAACTTTGATTAACTTGCTAAATTCTATTCCCGATAGTGATAAAAGCCAAGGGGTAATCCGTTAAAAGATTACCCCTTGACTTTTGAATTTAAATTATTTAAACCATATGGATTTTTTGTTTTTCGTCTGAATGTTTGTCTATGCCGTATTTACTGTCCCTGCGGTCTTTGAAAAATTTCGGTGCAACCTTCGGGAACATCGCATAGGTCAGGACATCTTCGGGTTGTTCCGACCACTCGGAACATTCATCCTTTAGCTTATCAAGCTCCGGCTCTAAAAGATCGGCAGGACGGCAAGTTATAGCCTCGTCGTCTCCTAAAATCTTCTTCTTGAAGTCGTCAGAGATATCTGTAGGAGTTTTGCCGTAACGTCCCGCAACCATCTCCCTAAACTCGGAAGTAACCATCTTATAGCGTTCGTCGTTGATGACATTGAACACCGCCTGTGTTCCGACAATCTGTGAAGTCGGGGTAACGAGCGGGGGATTTCCCGATTCGGAGCGAACGCGGGGTACCTCATTAAGAACGTCGGTGAATTTGTCCTGCTTGCCTGCCTGTTTGAGTTGTGAAAGCAGATTAGAAAGCATACCGCCCGGAACCTGATATATAAGTGCGTTTGCATCAACAGCAAGCATCTTCGGGTCAAGAAGACCGCTCTTTATATATTTCTCGCGAAGGGTCATGAAATAATCACGGATTTCATTAAGTAAAACAAGATCAAGTCCTGTGTCATATTCGGTTCCTTCGAGTGCCGCAACAAGCGATTCGGTGGGCATATGCGAAGTGCCGTTTGCCAGAGGGCTCATCGCTGTATCACAGATATCGGCACCGGCTTCAATACCCTTCATCATACACATCGAAGCAAGCCCGGAAGTATAGTGAGTGTGAAGCTGAATAGGAAGCTTTGTGACTTCGCGGAGTGCCTTGACAAGGCTTTCGGTCTTATAGGGGGTGAGGAGTGCCGCCATATCTTTTATGCAGATTGAATCCGCACCCTCGGCTTCAATCTGCCTCGCATATTCTTGGTAGTAAGCATCTGTGAAGATTTCGCCGACCGTATAGGATATTGCAACCTGTGCGTGTGCACCCTCTTTTTTAGCCGCCTTGATTGAAGTTTTAAGGTTTCTGATATCGTTTAGAGCATCAAAAATTCTGATTATATCAATGCCGTTAGCAACACTCTTTTGAACAAAATATTCGAGCACATCGTCTGCATAGTGACGATAACCGAGCATATTCTGCCCTCGAAAAAGCATCTGGAGCTTTGAGCCGGGCATCTCTTTTCTGATGGTGCGAAGTCTTTCCCAAGGGTCTTCGTTCAAAAACCTAATACAGCTGTCAAATGTAGCTCCGCCCCAACATTCAATCGAATGAAAGCCGACCTTATCCATCTTCGACAGGATAGGGAGCATTTCGTTTATGGTCATACGTGTGGCGATGAGCGACTGGTGCGCGTCACGAAGCACCGTTTCGGTTATACCGATTTTTCTTGGCATTTTATAAACACGCTCCTTTTATGATATAACTGCTAAAATCTGGTCTGATGTTACTGCCGCACCCTTTTCAACATTAATTGAAGCGAGTGTGCCGTCGGTAGGAGCGACAATGTCGTTTTCCATCTTCATTGCTTCAAGAATCATTATAGCCTGCCCCTTTTTCACAGCCGAACCTGCTGCCGCCTTAATGTCAAGGATAGTTCCGGGCATCGGTGCCTTAATCTGTGTGCCTCCGGAAACGGGAGCTACAGGAGCTGCCGGTGCTGCTTGTAAGGGTGCAGATACAGGAGCAGGGGTTGACATAGGCATCGCTGTCTGATTTCCGTCAGCCTCTTCAACCGAAACATCATATGCCACGCCGTTTACGGATATATTATATCTTTTCATAAAAATCTCCTATTTATTATATACTGTGTTTACGATCAAAGAAGTTTGCGGGGCGTTTCCCCTGTGATATTTCAAGTGCCGAAGCTATTGTTTTGTAAGCAGTTTTCGGAGTGATAACAGCGGTTATAAGCCCTGTTTTCATGGCGTTACCGGCAGACATTGAAGCTTCATATTCCGCCGCAATCTCATTTCTTTTTGCGGTGAGATCCTTTGCACCCTTTAGCTTGTCATGATATAAAAACTCTGCCGCTGTGAGAGGAGGAAGGGGAGCGATAACAGCATTTTCAAAAGCGTAAACCGCATCGGCATTACCGGAAATGAAAACCGAAAGTGCGGTTCCGTAAGCCTTGCCGGTTATGAGTGTAATCTTTCTTGTTGTTGCGTTTGTATATGCCGCTGTGAGCTTCACCACCGCATTGAGGCAAGCATTTTCTGATAACCCTTCGGTATCCAAAACCGTTACTATCGGTATGGAGTAAGCATCGCAAAGGTTTACAAACTTAGCGATTTTAGAACAGTCTTCACATTCAAGAAGACCCTTTTCGGCGGAAATAAATCCGACAAGTGCGCCGCCTATAGTCGCGAACGCTGTCTTTGAAGCAGTTCCGAACCCATCATAAAGGCTTATGAGCGAATCCTTTTCGGCAAGTCCTTCTAAAGTACTGTCCGCTGTCGGGACAGCCTCGGGAGCGTCGGCTTCATATTCGGGGATTTTTCCGAGATTATTTGAAGGGAGTTTTTCAATTAGCGAAACTATCATCTCTAAAGCAGATTTAAGGTCATCTGTGATAATAGCAACAGAGTCGTCGAGAGAAGTGTCAGAACCTGTAACAGCATATATTTCTGCGGATTTTGTTGCGATAAGGATATCGGCAGAAGCCGCGATTACAGCAAGTGAGCCTGTGCAAACACCCTCTGTTACTGCGATTTGCGGCACAACGCCGGAAATCTCCGATACCTTTTTAAGAACATTACCGTAATATCCGAAAACGCCGGCACCTTCTTCAATCGGTGCCCCAACGGAATTATATACCGAGATAACCGGAATTCCGTTTTTAGCCGCAAAGTCAAGGGCATTACATATCTTTTCGGAGGTTGCAAAATCCATAACGCCGTCCATTACAACCGAAACGGCAGGCGAGCCGTTGACATAGCCATGGGCTGCGTTAGCATTACCGTATCCGGCATAAACCTCGTTTACGGTATCCTTGTCGAACAGAATGTCAAATATTTCAACAGCTGTCATCTTGCTTTTATCGGGCATATATTAATCCCTCTCTATGTAAACTTAAAAAATCCAAAATCAAATTCAGTATAACATAAATCATTTCAAATTACAATAGATTTT
>JAISIC010000022.1 GCA_031262225.1 Ruminococcus sp.
TGAATTTTCTGTCCCCTTGGGAATGTCACCCTTGTGTCTGGGGAGCGGAATTTTTTCACCCGGAAAATCGGGGTTTTTAACTGCCGCATCATGGTTTGACCCATGTATTATCTCCCAGCCGTCACGTTTTAAAAGCTTATCTATTTCTTTTCTTGTCATAAATTAAAGTATTTTCCTATACGACTCGATATTCGTAAATGCGGCGTTGTTGACCGAATATATCTCGTCGTTTTCAAGATACAGATCCTTCGCTCCGCCGAAGATGGCGTTATAGTCAATCGGGCTTGATACAATAAACTGCTCTTCCACAGGCTTGTTGGTATCGCCCAAGACCAGTCGCATCTTCTCGTAGTCGTCGTAAAAATACTCCTGCAAAAGCGGGATAATCGCGTTTTTGAAGATATGTGCAAGTACCCCGAGTTGCGGGCGGGAGCGAAGCGGCATGAAATATGCATGACCGATTGTGTGGTCGCGATCCAGCAGAATTTCAACACGCTTGTTTATAATCGTTAAAAGTTCGCATACATCAACGCCCTCAACCTCAATGCCCTTAAAAAGCCCGGGGTTCGGGAGCATTTCGATAAAGTCAAAACGTCTCCTTAAAGCCGTGTCAAGCATGGCTATGGAGCGGTCGGCGGTGTTCATTGTGCCGAGTATGTAGATATTATCCGGAACGCCGAAGTGTTCTTGAGAATAGGCAAGGTTTACGGTTGTCTCCTCGACCTGCCCGACTCGCTTTGACGGCTCGATAAGGGTTATAAGCTCACCGAAGATTTTAGAGATATTGCCGCGGTTGATTTCGTCGATTATGAAGACGAACTTTTCATCCGGCTGCATATTCGCTTCCATACAAAATTTTCGGAACGCTCCGGGATCAACCTTATAGATCATCTCTTCTTTTCGGGTTCGCTCGCCCTTTTCGTTCATAACCTGCAAGAAGATAGGCTTAATACCCTCCACAAACTCCTCATAGCCGTAACTTTGATGGAATGTGGTAAACTGAATCTGACCGTATTCGTTTTTAAGGAGGCTATACTGCTCCAAAAGACGGTCGTAGTTATCTTTTGCAACCTCGCGGACAGGTCTCCCCGTGATGATTGAAAGTGCATAGATAACCGTGTTGTAGGTTTTACCTGTACCGGGAGGACCGTACAGGATTAGATTTGCGCCCATGTTACTTTACCTCCGTGCGTCAAAGACTCTGTGACTTCGCAAAACCAGCCCTTTTCACGCATTTTATACTTTAATTTTGTTGCATTTTTAAAGTCCCTGCCGTCAAATATCCCGAACACCGCCGCACCGCTGCCCGAAAGGCTTACTGCCTTAGCACCGCCGTCTGAAAGTCTTCTTTTTATATCCGTTATCTCGGGATTATTAACAGCTTCATTAAATGTGTGTACGCCCTTTTCGTCCAACATCGCATAGGCGGCGGCGGTTGACATACGCTCATGCCCCATCGCGATAACTATTCTCGGGTTAGTAACGCCGTAGTCGTAATCACAGTCGGACAGATCCATGCCAATCCCCGTACACCTTTGCAGTCCCCCGCGAATGAAGAAGGGGACATCTGCACCGATATTGCAGGCGGCAAGCTCAAGTTGACTATCCGGCTCGTTTCTCCCTAAAATCTTATTAAGCCCGATTATAACAGCTGCCGCATCGGAGGAACCGCCGCCCAGTCCAGCACCGTGCGGAATATTCTTTTCTATATGTATATGAATGCCGCTGTCGCAAAAAAGCTTTGCGGCTTTAACGCAGATATTGCTTTCATCGGCGGGAACGCCCTCTGCAAAGGGCCCCGAAACGGAAACGTTTATATAACTTTTGTCTGTCGTCTCGATTGTGATAATATCGCAGAGTGACACCGCCTGCATGATAGTGTCTATGTCGTGATAACCGTTTGGAAGCTTCTCCCCCACAGTAAGCGTGAGGTTGATTTTTGCCGGTGCAAGCAGTTTAACAAGCATTTTTATATCTTTATTTCCTTTAAAAACTCGCCGATTTTCTCCACAGCTGTCATGAGGTGGGCAAGAGAATATGCATAGGAAACGCGGATATAGCCCTCGCCGGAATCCCCGAAAGCGTTTCCGGGAACGACTGCAACCTTCTTTTCGGTTAAAAGCCGTTCGCAAAACTCCTCGGAGGTCATGCCGGTAGAGCCAATTGACGGGAAAACATAGAAAGCACCCTTGGGTTCATAACAGTCAAGACCTATATCGTTAAAAGCCTTCACAAGATAGCGTCTGCGGATATTATATTCCTCCGCCATCCGCAAAACGTCGCCGTCACCCGATCGCAGTGCGTCTATCGCGGCATATTGCGACACGGTGGGACTGCACATAATGGCATATTGGTGGATTTTAAGCATTTGAGATATAAGCTCGGGCACGCCGCAAAGGTAACCAAGCCGCCATCCGGTCATGGCATATGCCTTTGAAAAGCCGTTGACAACAAGGGTACGCTCTCGCATGGCAGGTAGGGAAGCTATCGAAACATGACCCACTCCATATGTCAGCTCGGCATATATTTCATCGGAAATAACGAGGATATCACGCTCAATGATAATCTTTGCAATCGCCTCAAGGTCGGATCGCTCCATTATCGCCCCTGTCGGGTTATTCGGGAACGGCAGGACAAGAACCTTAGTCTTGTCGGTGACAGCCGCTTCAAGCTTCTCGGGGGTGAGTTTGAACTGCTCTTCGGGAATGGTTTCGATAATAACCGGGGTTCCTCCGCAAAGCTCGACAATCGGTTTATAGCAAACAAAGCTCGGCTCAACGATTATCGCCTCGTCGCCCTCTTCAATCAAAGCACGTATTGCAAGGTCGATAGCCTCCGAACCGCCGACTGTGACAATAATTTCACGTTCGGGGTCGTAAGCAGTGTTCATGCGGCGAACAAGATATTCGCTGATAGCCCGACGGAGTTCCATCAGCCCTGAATTAGCGGTATAGACGGTCTTTCCGTGTTCCAAAGCACTTATAGCTTTTTCGCGGATAAACCAAGGTGTCGCAAAGTCAGGTTCACCAACGCCCAGCGAAATAACCCCCTCCATATTTGAAGCAAGGTCGAAAAATTTTCGGATACCGGAGGGTTTAATATTTTTGCATTTTTTCGATAAAAACCTGTTATAGTCGGGTTTTTGGGAGGTGTCGGTGATCATGTTTTTTCTTTCAAAAGAATTTTAGGAACTCGCTTGGTGTTATAGTTTCAATAATATTTTGAGAACTTAAGAAGTCTTTGTCGCGGGAGATTATGTAATCCACCCCCGCTTTATTCGCACAGACTGCAATAATCGCATCCTCAAAATCGTCCATTTCAAGGGCGAGAGCTACTGAACAATCCTCTGCCGTCAGCGGAATAATAGTAAACAGCTCTATTAATCTGACTATATATTTTTTAGCAGTTTTAGAACTATGCGACTTCTTCAGAAAATAGTAAATATCAGTTAAGCTGTTTGAGCAGACATAACCGACATTGTCGGGTTCAGAAGCTCGTTCATATACTTTCTTAGATTCTTCTGCAAAAAGCTTATTCGGCAAGAACACATCCAGTATGATATTATTATCAAGTAAAATTTTCATGGAATTAATCCTCGTTCGCGATAGATTATTTCCCTTGCTTTTTTATAATCCGGGTCATCTTCGGGGAATGTGAAAATAGGCGGTATTTTCATTAATTCCTGTAACTCTTCCCATGCCTTTTTTTTCTTAACCCAATTTGCATACTCATCAGGAGTCAAATCAGGCCTTACCAGTGATCTTTTTTCAATGTTTCCGCTATTCATATCCATAATAATACCTCCAATATAGTGCTTTTACGGAGTAAAAGCTACGGGCTCACGAATCCGCGTTCGTCAACCTTTGAATCTTCAAGGAAGAAGCCTTTGAGCTTATAATTTTTAAGCGTGAAATGCGTTGCAGTGGAGATAACGCCGTCAATGGTCGAAAGCTTTCTTGCCACAAAAAGTGCAATTTCTTTATAGTTTGTGCCCGATATGGTCACAGCAAGGTCAAAGGCACCCGACATGAGGGTGAGGTCCTTCACCTCGTCATACATCATTATCGTCCTTGCAATCTCGTCAAAGCCGCAATCTGCTTTCGGCGTCACCTTAACTTCAATAAACGCCTCAACATTGTCGGCACAAAGTTTATCTTCGCTCACAATCGCCGTGTAGCCCCTGATTATCCCCTCGTCTTCAAGGGAATGGACTTCTCTTGTCGCTTCATCTTCGCTTATCCCGACCATCGCGGCGAGATCGCCGTATGAAAGGCGGGCGTTTTCTTTGAGCAGTGAGACTATTCTGTTTCGTATATTCATAATGGCTATTAATCCCTTTTTATTGTGCTATTTTATATACTGGTCAAGTAAAAATTGTGACACATTTTTATTATACTACATATTGCGAAAAATTGCAAGTAAAAAATAAAAATTTAGGATATGAAGAAAAAGTAAAATTTTTAATAAAACTATTTACATTTTGATTTCAAAGTGGTATACTATAGTTTGATATGGGTTAAATTCATAAAAATTTATATAAAAATCCCCTATATGAAAGGAAGTTATATCCAATATGGCAAGAAAAATGAAAACAATGGACGGCAATAACGCGGCGGCTTGGGCTTCATATCCCTTTACCGACGTTGCGGCTATCTATCCCATCACCCCGTCCTCCGTTATGGCAGAAGTTACCGACACATGGGCGGTTGCAGGAAGAAAGAACCTCTTCGGCGAAGAAGTTCGTATCAGCGAAATGCAGTCCGAAGCAGGTGCGGCGGGTGCCGTTCACGGCTCACTCCAGGCGGGTGCTCTCACCACCACCTACACAGCTTCGCAAGGTCTGCTCCTTATGATCCCGAATATGTATAAAATCGCGGGCGAGCTTCTCCCCTGCGTTATACACGTTTCCGCAAGATGTCTTGCTTCCCACGCTCTTTCCATCTTCGGCGACCACTCCGATATATATGCCTGCCGCCAGACAGGTTTCGCTATGCTCTGTTCGTCAAACGTTCAAGAGGTTATGGATCTCGGTGCTGTTTCCCACCTCGCAACACTCAAGGGCAAGGTTCCCGTGCTTCATTTCTTCGACGGCTTCCGCACCTCTCACGAGCTTCAAAAGATTGAAGTTTGGGATAACGCAGATATGGCTGATATCGTTGACATGGACAGCGTTCAATCTTTCCGTGATAACGCTTTGAACCCCGAACACCCTGTTACACGCGGCACAGCACAAAACGGCGATATCTTCTTCCAAGCTCGTGAAGCCTGCAACACCTACTATGATAATTTCCCGACAATAGTTGAAGAGTACATGGACAAGGTTAATGCCAAGATAGGCACAGATTACAAGCTCTTTAACTACTACGGTGCACCCGATGCAGAGCATATCATCATCGCTATGGGTTCTGTTTGCGATACCATTGAAGAGACTGTTGATTTCCTTAATGCAGGCGGCGGCAAGTTCGGTCTTGTAACCGTTCGTCTCTATCGTCCTTTCTGTGCGGACAAGCTTATTGCTGCGATCCCCGATTCAGTTAAGCAGATTTCCGTCCTCGACCGCACCAAAGAACCCGGCTCGCTCGGCGAACCTCTCTATCTTGACGTTATTGCGGCTCTTAAGGGTTCCAAATTTGACGGTGTTAAAATCTGCGGCGGCCGTTATGGTCTTGCTTCCAAGGACACAACACCTGCTCAGATTAAGGCTGTTTACGCTAACGCTGACTTTAAGGCAGATTTCAGACCCCATTTCACAATCGGTATCAATGACGACGTTACAAATCTTTCGTTACCCCTTGAAGGCAAGCTTGACACCGCTCCTGCGGGAACAACTTCCTGTAAGTTCTGGGGTTTGGGTGCTGACGGTACAGTCGGAGCGAATAAGAACTCCATTAAAATCATCGGCGACCACACCGATATGTACGCACAGGCATACTTTGCATATGATTCCAAGAAATCGGGCGGCGTAACCGTTTCGCACCTTCGTTTCGGCAAGACCCCCATCAAGTCCACCTACCTTATTTCACAGGCGGATTTTGTTGCCTGTCATAACCAGTCATATATTGACAAATACGACATGGTTTCCGACATCAAGCCGGGCGGAACATTCCTTCTCAACTGCCAATGGAAGGGCAAAGAGCTTGAAGAGAAACTCCCCGGTCAGGTTAAGAGATATATCGCTGAACATAACATCAAGTTCTACACCATCGACGGTGTTGACATAGGCAAGAAGATAGGCTTGGGCAACCGCATTAACACAGTTTTACAGTCCGCTTTCTTCAAGCTTGCTAATATCATTCCGATAGAAGACGCCGTTAAGTTCATGAAGGACGCGGCAACAGCTTCCTATTCCAAAAAGGGCGACGCTATCGTTAAGATGAACCACGACGCTATTGATGCAGGATATAAAGAGCTTGTTGAAGTCAAGGTTCCCGCTTCCTGGAAGAAGGCTAAGGTAACTGCAATCGGTGCAGGCAAGGCTGTCGGAGACCGCCCCGAGCTTGTGAAGTTCATCAATGAAGTGCTTATTCCCATGAACGCTCAAAAGGGTGACGACCTCCCCGTATCTGCATTTGCCGATTACGTTGACGGCACCGCTCCCGCAGGTTCTGCCGCATATGAAAAACGCGGTATCGCTATTGATGTTCCGAATTGGAACTCTGATAACTGCATTCAGTGCACATTCTGCTCATACGTTTGTCCTCACGCTGTAATGCGTCCCATCGCTATGACAGCGGCTGAAGCCGCAAAGCTTCCTGCCGGCAATATCAAGCCCCTTGATATTCCCAAGACAGAACTCAAATTCGCTATAACAATCTCCGCTCTCGACTGCACAGGATGCGGTGCGTGTGCGGCTGTCTGCCCGGGCAAGAAGGGTGTTAAGGCTCTCACAATGAAGCCTCTTGACGGTGAGCTTCCCTCACAGGATAACTTCGCTTACGGTCAAAGTCTCCCCGAGAAGGAAGAGATTGCAGAGAAGTTTGCTCCCACAACCGTTAAGGGCTCCCAGTTCAAGCAGCCCCTCCTTGAATTCTCCGGTGCTTGTGCAGGGTGTGGGGAAACTCCTTACGCTAAACTTATCACACAGCTTTTCGGCGACAGAATGTATATCGCAAACGCAACCGGCTGTTCGTCCATCTGGGGCGGCTCCGCTCCGGCTACCCCTTACACCGTTAATAAACAGGGCAAGGGTCCGGCTTGGGCTAACTCCCTCTTTGAAGATAACGCCGAATACGGCTACGGTATGTTCATCGGTCAAAAGGCTGTCAGAGAACGCCT
>JAISIC010000071.1 GCA_031262225.1 Ruminococcus sp.
ACGATATCAACGCCTGCCGGAAGTTCAAGGCTCTGCAAAACTTCGGAAACCTTTGCAGAGGGTCTTAAAACATCGATAAGTCTTTTGTGGGTGCGAAGTTCAAACTGTTCGCGGCTGTCTTTATATTTGTGAACAGCACGAAGGATTGTGATAACTTCTTTTCTTGTGGGAAGCGGAATAGGACCGCTCACCTGTGCACCCGTACGTTTCACCGCTTCAACGACTTTAGCCGCCGCAGAATCAACAACTGCGTGGTCATAGCCTTTAATGCGGATACGCATTTTCTCATTAGCCGCCATTTTATATTCTCCTTTTCGCGAGGTTCAAAGACCCCACATACTCCTTGCAAATTATCACTTTAGCTTCCGCCGCCGTGTCACCTTGCAATTCAACGCTTTTGTCGACTATATAAAGTCGTGCTCATATATTTTATCATATATCAATATTTAAAGCAAGTTTTTATATGGAGAAATTTTTGGTCGAAATTAAAGAATTTTTGTGCAATATTACTAAACCTTATTATGTACACAATAAATTCATAATATATTTACATATTAAAGCTTTTTTTTAGGCAATGTTATATGTAAACTATAGATAGTGTTAGAAGCTACGGAGGAAATTATGGAAACAATAGATAAGGTAAAGGCGATTTTGTCCGAAAGACTTGATACCCCGACGGATGAAATACTTGACAGCTCGTCTGTCCAAGACGACCTCGGCGCCGATTCGCTCGATATCGTTGATATCATCATGGACGTCGAAGAGAGTTTCGACATCCAAGTCCCCGAAGAAGATATCCCGACCCTCAAAACGGTTGAAGATATCGCAAAGTATGTGGATTCAAAAAAATAGCAATAAAAAGACCGGAAATTCCGGTCTTTTTATTGCTCGCAAGGTTCTGAATAACGCTGAAAGAGTTTGAGCGGCAATCATCCGCACGAGTGCGGTTAGAGGTATTTCTTAACTAATTGTATTGCCGCTTTTTTAATGGTCTTTTTAAGTCTGCGTGTCATTCTCATATCATAAACTTCCTTTACATTCAATTTCTTCTGCATACATTGTGTCGGCGAAAATCGCATAGCCCTTCTGCGGGTTGTTGACAAACACGTGGGTAACAGCACCGACAAGTCTGCTGTCCTGTAAGATGGGGCTGCCGCTCATACCCTGAACTATGCCGCCCGTCCTTGTAAGAAGCCTGTCGTCGGTAACCTTAATAACCATGTCTTTGCCGTCTTTGCCGGAAAGGTCTATAGTTTCGATTTCGATACTGTAGAGTGTCGGTTCGCTGCTGTCGATTGTCGAGATGATGAAAGCTTTGCCCTCTTTTATCTGTGAGCGTGTGCCCAGAGGAATAAGCGTGTTGCTTTCAATGTCTATTATGCCGTCGTTTAATGTCCCGTATACGCCCGATTGGCTGTTTACCAAGAGTTTCCCGATTTCAAGGCGTGAGTCGGTGATAAATTTTCCTGTGAGCTCACCTGCCGCACCTGCCCTGCCCCTGATTACATTCTCAACCGAGACGGGAACGACTTCGCCGGAAGCAAGGGGCAAAAGAGCTCCGGAGCTGTTGTCGCATACAGGGTGACCAAGCCCCGCAAAGCGGTTTGTGGCAGGGTCGAAAAATGTCATGGTGCCGATTCCCGCCGAACTGTCGCGAACCCACATACCGATCTTCCAGACACCGTCATAACCCTTTTGGGGCGTGACCTTGACAGTCTTTTCCTCGTCATCGCGAGTGAAAACTATCGTCATAGTCTCGCCGTCGCTCCATCTGACAACCCTTGAAACGTCGGCGTTGCTTGTGACAGGAACGGTGGAGATTGTCTTGATAACATCGCCGGGCTTTATCCCCGCATCCTTTGCAGGAGAAACAAACGAATTCAGACTTTTTGAGCCCGATTCAAAACCGGAAATATCTGTCACCATAACGCCGTCGGTGAACATCTTAATGCCGAACGACTGCCCGGAAGGGATGAGCATAGGCGTGCCCATGTTGTATACCCTTGCTTCTTTGACCGGGATAACCCCGAAGACCCGAAGCTGCCCGGTCGTCATCTGCTCGCTGTCGGAAATTGCAGGAGCAACGACATTGCCTGTTTCGGGCGAAAAAGTGACAAAAGAAGGAAGAG
This sequence comes from Ruminococcus sp., assembly GCA_031262225.1. GTDB lineage: Bacteria > Bacillota > Clostridia > Oscillospirales > Ruminococcaceae > JAISGY01. The sequence continues at coordinate 2,130 of JAISIC010000071.1, forward strand.
AATCAACACCCGCACCGTCCGTTATATAATAGTTATCGGGCAGAGTGTAGGAAAAAACAGCAATAACAGCCGCTGTCAGTAGGAGTAGCGAATTTATAACAATTAAAGCTTTTTTGAGCATACATTAATCCTCGATTTATTTACTGCTTTTATCTTTTGCCGTCATGCCGTTTTTATTAAAGTTAAATTTTCGCTTATTTTTATTATACTATATGAAATGGGAATTGTATGTCACAATTTGTCGATTATTTCACATAAAGCGTAAAAGTTTTTTTGATAATAATAGGAAATCCCACCTTGATGATATGTTCGCTGTCGTAAAAGGCGGTTTTGTCGGGCTGACTTTCGGGCAGAGCCTGTAAAAAATCATCGGCGGTGATCTCCACACCATGCTCGGCAAAAATCGTCGCGATACATTCACCCGCCCCGTTGTTTATATAAACAGTATGCATTATTATCCCCCCTTTTTATATAGTATATGTGAGTTGTCGAATTTTGGGATATTTTCTTCAAATAAATATTTTGGGGGTTGCTTTTTGTTTTTATATGTGATATAATAAAAAGGGTGTGGTATATTGAATATAAATAGTATAGATTCGCCGATCGAACGCGGGCAAACTAAGGGCAACCCAAATGCACATATACACTATGGCGTTGAGCTGTCCGCAAAACAACGCCGTCTGCTCGCAAGGCTCCCCGATTTTGACAGCAGGGCGACATTACCCCGAAAAGCGGTCAATATGTCAGACCTTGCCGCTTTGACCGCTGCTACAGGGTGCGAGTTTGCGCTTTTTACGAAGGGCAAGGAGCGACTTGTGGTACGCGGAGACTCACACATTGTGAATATATCGGAAGAGGAAGCGAAAAGTCTTTCCGAAGAAGGCTTTCGTTTCAGCGGTCATACCCACCCGGGCACGTCTTCGATGGT
>JAISIC010000072.1 GCA_031262225.1 Ruminococcus sp.
CATGGCACATTTTTTAAGCAAATAGGAGAAACCTTGAAAAGAAACGATTTACGAAATGTAGCAATCATTGCACACGTTGACCACGGAAAGACCACCCTTGTTGACGAAATGTTAAAGCAATCCGGCGGTTTCCGCGAGAATCAAGATGTCGCAGAACGCGTTATGGACAGCAACGATATCGAACGCGAACGCGGAATAACCATCCTTGCAAAAAACACGTCGGTAATCTATAACGATGTGAAGATTAATATCATCGACACGCCGGGGCACGCCGATTTTTCGGGCGAGGTTGAACGTGTTTTGAAGATGGTGAACGGCGTTATTGTCCTTGTTGACGCGGCGGAAGGATGTATGCCGCAGACAAGGTTTGTGCTGTCGAAAGCTATCGAGATGGGTCACCCGATTATCATTGTTGTTAATAAAATCGACCGCTCCGACGCGAGGCTTGATGAAATCGGCGACGAGATTTTAGAACTGCTCCTTGACCTTGATGCAACCGAAGAACAGATCGAAAGCCCTATGCTTTTCTGCTCGGGCAGAAACGGCACCGCATCATATAGCCAATACGAGGACGGCAACGATATTATCCCGCTTTTTGACACGATTTTAGAGCATATCCCCGCACCCGAGGGAGAAGAGGACGAACCGCTCCAGATGCTCATATCCTCTATCGACTATAACGACTATGTTGGACGGATCGGTGTCGGTCGAATCGAACGCGGCAGACTCTCAGTCGGGCAACAGGTGTCAGTTGTTGATTTTCACGGTGCACACCCCAACTACAACAGCAAGGTTGTGACGATATATCAGATAGACGGGCTTGTCCGCACGCCGGTTGAAAATGCTTTGGTCGGTGACATTGTTTGGGTTTCGGGCATTGAAAATATCACCATCGGTGACACTCTGACCCAGACTTCAACCCCCGAACCTCTCGAATTTGTGAAGATATCCGAGCCGACAGTCGAGATGACCTTCTCGGTCAACGACAGCCCCTTTGCAGGACGCGAGGGCAAGTTTGTCACCAGCCGTCATCTTCGCGACAGGCTTTATAAAGAAACCTTAAAAGACGTTTCGCTCCGAGTTTCCGACACCGACACCACCGACAGCTTCAATGTCGCAGGACGCGGTGAAATGCACCTTTCCGTCTTGATTGAAACGATGCGGCGTGAGGGTTTTGAGCTTGCCGTTTCCACCCCGCGTGTTTTATATCGGGATATTGACGGGGTGAAGTGCGAACCTGTTGAAAGGCTTTTGATTGATGTACCCAAAGGCTCTGAAGGCGTTGTAATGGAGAAATTAGGACCCCGGAAAGCAGAACTTATTTCTATGTCGCCTTCCGGGAATCGGATGGAGCTTGAATTTTTAATTCCGTCCAGAGGGCTTTTCGGCTATAAATCCGAGTTTTTGACCGACACCAAAGGCGAGGGGATACTAAACACGGTTTTCGACTCATATCAGCCCTTTAAGGGAGATATCCCGAAGCGAAACAGCGGTTCTTTAATCGCGTTTGAAACAGGCGAATCTATAACCTACGGGCTCTTTAACGCCCAAGAACGCGGATCGCTCTTCATCGGTGCGGGAACGCCCGTTTATGAGGGTATGATTGTCGGCGAATCGCCTAAGGCAGAAGACCTTGTTGTAAACGTCTGCAAGAAAAAACACCTCACAAACACACGTGCTTCCGGCTCTGACGATGCTTTGCGGCTCGTTCCTCCCAGACGTTTATCGCTTGAGGATAGCCTTGAATTTATCTCCGATGACGAACTGATGGAAGTTACCCCGAAGAGTATCAGACTTCGTAAACGTATTTTAGATAACCAGTTGAGGGCGAAAACGAGGGCTAAAGGATAAGCTTTAAGATTGGAGGAGTGAAGTGAATCAAGATATGATGTTCACCGTGAAAACACAGTTGTCATATGACTACGGCTGTGAAATTTCGGATTTTGACAACGACAAAAATATCGCACTTTTCTCCTCCCTTCACCCGGGGAGGCTCCGCTTGGGTAAGGAACACCCCGACGCTTTCAAGGCAGTTACATTCGGGCACGGAACCGTTATTAATGCGGCAGGAAAACTGAAAATATTCGCCGATAATATTGTCGGTGAATACCCCGAAGACGGTTATAGAATTTTCTCCGTACCCTGCATAAATAAAATAGAAAATACACTTTCAAGAGAAGGCTTCGCCCTTGCCCAGAGCTTGCACCTCTGCCCGAAAAAATCGGCAAGACACCTACTGCTTGATTTTTCAAGTGCGGGAATTGAAGTTCGGATATATGAGCAGAACGAGATTAGGGCTCTTCTTTATCCCTTACAGGGCTTTGAAAATGCACTTTCGCATAAATTCGGCGAGCGAACCGACATGATTGCTGTCTGTGCGGTTTATGAAAACCGCATTATCGCCGTTGCGGGGGCTTCAAACGATTCTGACCTTATGTGGCAGGTGGGAATCGACGTTCTTCCCTCATATCGCCGCAAAGGCTTAGGCTCAACGCTTGTAACCATCCTCACCGATGAAATCAGGACGATGAATATCGTACCCTATTACAGCCTTATCCCCGGCAATGTGGCATCCCTGAAAACCGCCCTTGCCTGTGGTTACACCCCCGTTTATCATGAGATGTATGTGATGTGATTATGACAGACGACCGACTTGTAACGCTCCCCGGAATCGGTGCAAAGCGAGCCGACGCATATGCCGCTGCCGGTATTTTAACGGTGAGCGAACTTATAAACTACTATCCGCGAGATTACATTAACCTTAATCTCCGTTTTAGTATTCTATCATGTCCTGTTGATGAAAATATCTGCATAAAGGCGATGCTGACCAAAAAAACGCCTGCCGTGCGGCTTAAATCAAAGCTCAATATCACAAAAGCTTTGGTTGAAGATGAAACAGGCAAAGCCGACATTTCTGTCTTTAATATGCCGCGTTTTTTTGACCGTTTTGAAATCGGGAAAGAGTATTTATTTTGGGGCAGAGCGAAACTTTTCGGAAACCGTTTGACCCTTTCAAATCCGCGTGTTTTTCCTGCCGACATGGTCGGTTTATTTCCTGTCTATTCGAGTATCACAGGGCTTACCGGTGATCGTATTGCAGACAATATTAAAACTGCGTTAAGTTTGGTAGATATCACCGATTTTCTTTCCGAAGAACAGCTTCAAAAATATAAACTTATCGGGCTTTCCGAAGCTTTAAGTAATATCCATTTTCCCAAAAACGCCGATGAAATCCCTCCTGCAAAAAAGAGGCTTGCCTTTAATGAGCTGTATACCTATCGTGAAGAGCTTGCAAAAAGACGTTCAGAAAACTTGTCGCTTGCAAGCGTGAAGATGGAAAAACGCGGGCGTGAGATGGAAAGCTTTTATAACGCTCTGCCGTTTGAGATGACAGGCTCTCAAAAAACTTCAATATCGGAAATCATGGCGGATATGTGTAAAGGTTCGCCGATGAACCGTATGCTTTGCGGTGATGTGGGTTCGGGGAAGACGGCAGTTGCCGCCGCCGCCGCAGTTTTCGCCTATGCTAACGGCTATCAGACTGCTTTTATGGCACCCACCGAAATATTAGCAAAACAGCATTTTACCACGCTTGAAAAGATTCTTTCACCGCTGGGCATAAAGGTTGCGATGTTAATCGGAGCTATGTCGGCTCGTGAACACAAAGATATTCAGGGAAAGATTGCATCAGGCGAAATTCATGTCGCAGTCGGTACCCACGCACTTATCGCCGACAAGGCGGAGTTTGCGAACCTCGCCCTTGTTATCACCGATGAACAGCATCGTTTCGGCGTTCGCCAACGTGAGAAACTTGCTTCAAAGGGGGATAACCCCCACCGCCTCATTATGTCTGCAACGCCCATCCCGAGGACGATGGCGATGATGCTATACGGGGACGTTGATATATCATATCTCACCGATATGCCGCTTGGGCGAAAGCCGGTTGAAACTTTTGCCGTGACCGATAAACTCCGTGACAGGGCTTTTGAATTTATAAAAAAAGAACTTTACGCCGGCAGACAGGCGTATATTGTCTGTGCCAGAATTGATGACAACGAAGAGGAATATAAAGCTGTGAAGAGCTATGCCGAAAACCTTCGCGGCGGTGCTTTTGCGGGCTTTACTATAGGCGTTTTGCACGGACAGCTGTCATCTGAAGAATCGACCGTGATAATGAATGAATTTATTGCCGGTGAGACACAAATTTTAGTCTCAACCACCGTTATTGAAGTCGGGGTTGACGTGCCGAATGCGACGGTTATTCTCATTGAAGATGCCGAGCTTTTCGGACTTTCCCAACTCCATCAGCTTCGCGGACGTGTCGGGAGAACCGACCTTCAAAGCTACTGCATACTCATGACATCAAATCCCACAGATGAGATTAAAGAACGGCTCAAGCTTTTATCATCAACACATGACGGCATGGCGGTTGCCGCATATGACCTGAAACAGAGAGGTGCGGGTGACTTTTTGGGAACCAGACAGAGCGGCTTCAATCAGTTTCGATTCGCCGAATTTATGTCCCAAGAACTGATACAAAACGCAGATGAAGCGGTTATGGATAAACTTTCTTTGAAGTGACACGAATTTTACACAAAAGGATGTTAAGATTATAAAAAAGCGGGAGGGATTTTTTATGGCAAAGATTTTAATTGTTGACGACGAAGCTAAGATAAGGGACGTCATTAAGGAGTACGCGGAGTTTGAAGGGTATGAGACCGACGAAGCCTCCGACGGCATGGAAGCGGTTGAAAAATGCCGCAAGAGCGACTTTGATATAATTGTCATGGACGTCATGATGCCAAAACTTGACGGCTTTTCCGCCGCAAAAGAAATCAGGAAGATAAAAAACATCCCCGTTATTATGCTTTCTGCACGTTCCGAAGAATATGACAAGCTTTTCGGCTTTGAAATCGGTGCAGATGATTATGTTTCAAAACCCTTTTCGCCCAAAGAACTTTTGGCACGTATTAAGGCTGTGCTTAACAGGACTGCTCCGAAAGAAGAACAGCCGGATATCATGAAGTTTGACGGGCTTTCGGTAAACGTTCCCGGGCGTGAAGTTTTGGTTGACGGCATACCCGCTGCCCTCACCCCGAAAGAATATGACCTGCTTTTTTACTTAGTGAAAAACAGAGGTCTTGCACTTTCACGCGACAAGCTTTTAGAAGAGGTTTGGGGATACGACTTTTTCGGTGACGACAGAACTGTTGACACACACATAAAGATGCTCCGCACATCAATCGGGCGTTATCGTGCATTCATCGTGACCCTTCGCGGAATGGGATATAAATTTGATCCGACGGCGGCAATACCGGAGTAGATTTTGGAGAAAGCGGCAACAATCAAAAGACACCGCAGTCCTAACCTGCGGCGAACGATATGGATATACTTCGCAATCTTCATTGCGAGTGTTTTAATCATGATGTGGATTTTATTTGTTGCGTCGCTTGGCACAAACTATAAGGCTATGAAAGCCATGCAGTTTAATAATGCCGCAGAGCAGATAAAAAACGGCTTATCGGATGGCGCCATCACAGTCCAGACCCTTGAAAATCTTGCCTATAATTCAGAAATGTGTGTGCTTATTCAAAACCGTTTCGGCGACACAATATATTCCTTCGACATGATGGCGGGGAAGTGCCTCATCCATAACACCAACACCTTCGCCCTGCTTGCCTACAGGCAAAATGCAATTGAATCGCCCGATGGAATATACTACACAGAAATCCCGAATCGCCGCTTCAATATCACTACTATGCTTTATGTGACGATAATCGGCGACCGCACCAACCCTGACGGATTTTTATTCTTAAACACTTCCCTTGAACCACTTGAATCCTCCGAGCGGATTATCGTAACCCAAGTCATGCTCATAGGCATACTGCTCTTAATTTTAGGTATCGGCATATCTTATATTTTAGCAAGGCTTATCGAAGCACCGATCACACGAATTATAAAATCCGCCGAGATTTTGGGAAGCGGAGATTTTAATGTACAGTTTGACGGGCACGGCTATGCCGAAACGGAAATTTTGGCAGAAACCCTTGAATACAGTGCAAAAGAGATAGCCAAGGTTGACACCCTCAAACGCGACCTTATCGCCAACGTCTCGCACGACCTTCGCACACCGCTCACCATGATTAAAGCCTATGCGGAGATGGTTCGCGACCTTTCGGGCGACAACCCCAAAAAACGCGCCGAACATATTAATGTTATAATTGACGAGAGCGACAGGCTTTCCGACCTTGTCAACGATATTTTAGACCTTTCAAAACTTGAAAGCGGTTCGCAAAAACTCAAACTGACCGAATTTGATATCGTTGAACATATTCGCACTCTGATGGGGCGATATAAACTTTTATCCGAAAAAAACGGCTACAAATTTATAGTTTCAATGCCCGAAAAGTTTATGATAACGGCGGATATAATAAAGCTTGATCAGGTACTCTATAACCTCATAAACAACGCTGTGAACTACACAGGCGAGAGCAAGGAAGTTTATATCTGCGTCATGCCTGAATCAGAAAATAAGGCTCGAGTTGAAATCACCGACACGGGACGCGGCATAAAGGAAGAGGACCTTGCCACCATCTTTGAGCGGTACTACCGCACAGAAAAGGCGAAACGCGAAGTCATAGGCACGGGGCTTGGGCTTTCCATAGTAAAAGAAATCATGAAACTTCACGGCTTCAAATACGGTGTTATGTCGGAAGTCGGAGTCGGCAGCACTTTTTGGTTCGAGGTAGAACGAAAAACAGAATCCTAAATATTCTCCCAAGCGTGATTGACTACAGCCTTTTTGTCCGAAACGTATTCAACAACAATTGCATATAAAACGGCGGTGACAGGAACGGCAAGAAGTGCCCCGATAACCCCGCCTATGCCTGCACCCAAAAGGATTGAAGCGAAAACTAAAATCGCGGGGAGCCCCAAGCTGTTGCCGACAACCTTGGGGTAGATAAAGTTATTTTCAATCTGTTGCAGGATAATAATAAACACCAAAAACCAAACTGCCTGCATCGGTCTCACAAGCAGTAATAAAAATGCCGACGGAATCGTCCCTATTAACGCTCCGGCAATCGGAATCAGTGCAGTCAGAAGAATAATTGTGCTGATGAGAAGCGGATAGTCAAAACCGAAGATTACCATACCGACATAGCATAGGCTCCCGAGGATAACCGCCTCGGCAAGCTGACCGTTGACGAACTTTGTGAAGGTCGAAAAGATCAAACGATAGTATTTTGAAACCGTCGCGAATTTTTGCGGCGGTATTGTTACCTTTAAAAAATCGCCGACAGACCGCTTCATATTCTCCTTTTCAATGAGGATATAGATTGAAACGATAATCCCGATGAAAAAATTAATCAGCCCGCCGATTATCCCTGTTGTGCGTGTTAAAGTTTTTCTGAGCCAGTCGGGAGTGACGGCGGTGAGGTTATCAAGCAGTCCGTCAAGTCTTGATAATATACCGATTTGATCGCGGAGCTTGAGCTTGTTATAAAAGATCAAAAAATTCTCGTAATAATCGCCGAAGTTGTTAATAAGGTTGCTGATACTCTTAATCAGATTCGGGATAATCAGGCTGAAAATACCGATAAGGATAAGTATTAAAACGGCATAGATGATAACGACCGACGACACGGTTATTATCTTTTCGTTGCCGCCTTTATAAATCCGTCTTAATAGCGATTGCAGTTTGCAGAGCGGTGAATTGAGCACAAATGCTATAGCCATGCCAACGACAATCGGAGCTAAAACCTTTGCGATTTTATCAAGAACCGAAAGGATTACCGATGTTTTGAAAAACAATGCCGCAATAAAAATCACGGCGGCGGCGGCAAGGATTATATAAAGCACATTCTTTTTATTCATAGCTATCCCCCAACTATAGTATACACTAATAAAAGGAAATAAATACCTTAGAAAATGCTAAAATCCGCATTGACAACGCCCATCTTTTATGATATACTAATTATAGGTATATATTTTTACTATGGAGATTTTTGAGTGATTGCTGCGGAGTGTTTGGTCAGGGCTTTGTGCGACGAGGGCGTTACAGATATATTCGGGTATCCCGGTGCGGCGATCGACCCTTTTTTAGAGTGCCTGTCAACCTCTGATATCGCCTTCACACTCATGAGGTCGGAAGGTGCGGCAGGGCTTGCCGCAAACGGCTATGCAAGAACTTCACATACAATAGGCGTAACCGCCGTGACAAGCGGGGCAGGGGCTTTAAACCTTCTTCCGGCAATCGCCTGTGCTTATGCGGATTCCATACCGATCGTTGCGATAACAGGTCAGGTGAGAAGCTTTGATGTGGGTACCGATGCGTTTCAAGAGGCGGATATAACAGGCTCTGCGGAACCGTTTGTGAAATATTCTTATCTTATAAAAGAAGCTTCCGATATTCCGAGAATCGTCAAAGAAGCTTTCTATCTTGCCTCGGCGGGCAGACAGGGACCTGTTTTAATTGATATTCCCGTTGATATTTTACAGACAGAGTGTGAATATAAACCGACTTCCGAAATAAAGCTTCGTTCATATAATCCCACTTCGGAAGGCAATGTTTTTCAGATTAAAAAAGCGGCAGAGATTATCGCCGCCGCAAAGCGACCGCTTATCATCGCGGGCGGGGGGATACACTCATCGGGAGCGGTGAAAGCCCTTGCAGATTTTACAGATTTTCATAATATCCCCCTCGTGACCACCATGATGGGGCTCGGAATTAAGAATAGCCTCGGGCTTAATATCGGAATGATAGGCATACACGGAAACGCCCATGCAAACGCCGCAGTAAAGGAAGCGGACACGCTTATTCTCCTCGGTGCAAGGGCGGGGGAGCGTTCTATCCCCGATCCGACTGTAACAAACGGCAAAGAGGTTATCCATGTTGACATAGACCCGGCTGAAATCGGGAAGAATATTATCCCGACAATCCCGATAGTCTCCGATTGCCGCAACTTTATTGAAAAACTTTTCAGTATTTTATCGGACAAGCTTTTCGATAAACCTTGGATAACAGCGGAAAAGAGAATACCGCAAACTCCGCTTGATATTTATTTTGACAGACTTTCAGAGTTAATGAAACCCGATACAATCATCGCCGCCGATGTCGGGAACAACCAAATCGCGGCATCGAAAATAACCGCCGGCAGATTCTTAACGAGCGGCGGCATGGGTACGATGGGTTATGCTTTACCGGCGGCAATCGGGGCTTCGGTTGCAGACAGATCACGAGATATAATCTGCATTGCCGGAGACGGCGGCTTTCAGATGAGCTTCGCCGAGCTTGCGACAATACGCGAAAAAAATTTACCGATAAAGATTATTATCGTAAACAACAACGCTTTGGGTATGGTAAAAGATTCTGCGGCAGCCGCTTCACAAACGGCACTCATGAATGGTTTTGCCGTTGATATGTCAAAGGGAAATCCCGATTTTGCACTGCTTGCAGGGTGTTACTCCTTAACCTCAGAAACGGTTACCGATTTTAATACCGAAAGCATACAAAAACTTCTCAGTGCAGATGAAGCATATCTTATAAATTTGGTAATATAACATGAAGAGAATATATTCGGTGCTTGTGGAAAACAGATTCGGCGTTCTGTCAAAAATTGCGGGGCTCTTTTCAAGGCGGGGGTTTAATATCGCAAGCCTTGCGGTTGGGGTGACGGAATCTCCCGATGTTTCCCGCATGACCATCGTTACCGACGACGAAAGCGATGCTCCCGAACGAAATTTTGAACAGATACGAAAACAGCTTAGTAAGATGATCGACACCATCAGAGTTAAAGCTTTGTCAGAAGAAGAATGTTTATCCCGCGAACTTGTGCTGATAAAGGTTTCCGGCGATATCGAAAGCATAAAAAATACAGTTAAAAAAACAAACACAAGGGTTATTGATGAAGACGGTGAAATCTGTACGATAGAGATAACCGATACCCCCGAGCGGGTGAATAAGATTCTGTCGGAATTTGATGAATATGAACTGCTTGAAACGGTTCGCACAGGGGTCATATCGCTTCAGAAAGGTGCTAAAACGCTGATATAAATATATGAATGATTTAATCTACAACATAAGGTCTTATATAAGCAGCGTCTTTCCGATAACGATAATCGACATTATTGATATCGGTGTGCTTGCCTATCTGATCTATTGGGGCATAAAGTTTGTGCGTGAGACGAGGGCAGGCGGGCTTATCCGCGGTATCGTTATCCTTGCCGCCGCATATTTTATCGCTGCTTTTGCCGACATGAAGGCGATTACATTCATCATGAATAACCTCTTTAACGCCGGGGTTATCGCGGTTCTTATCCTCTTTCAGCCGGAACTTCGCCGCACCCTTGAAAAGATGGGACATTCAAAACTTTCAAAGATGGCAGTATTTCAAAACTTATCGGAAAAAGAGGACGGACAAGGGGCCTATGCGGCATCAATCGAAGCGGTCTGTGATGCCTGTGAGGACCTTTCGTCCACCACCACAGGTGCCCTCATCGTCTTTGAGCAGGAAAGCAAGTTAGGCGAACAGATTGCGACAGGCACGATTATCAACGCCGCACCGAGCAAGGAACTTTTGAGTAATATTTTCTATCCGAAAACCCCTCTTCATGATGGTGCTGTTATAATCCGTGACGGTCATGTCTATGCTGCCGGGTGTTTTCTTCCCAACTCCCAAAAGGAAGAGAGTATCAATAAATCCCTCGGTTCAAGGCACAGAGCCGCAATCGGGATGTCTGAAATTTCCGATGCGATTATCGTCGTTGTTTCGGAAGAAACGGGGACAATTTCTGTTGCCGAAAACGGCGAATTAAAACGCGGATTCACCCGCGACAGCCTTAAAAAACACCTCAGAGGAGTGCTTATTCCCGAACGCGGTGCAAAAGTTCCCGAAAAGAAGGGGATATTTAAGGGTAAGGGAGGGAACAAGGCGTGAAGAGTTTCACAAGAAACCTTATCGAACGTTTTCAGATGCGCTTCACAAAGCTTTTAGAGCAGGACGCATTTATAATAATCATGTCGATTGTCACGGCAATTTTAATATGGTTCACCATCTCTGTCATCGAATACCCCAACATCAGACAACAGATTACAGGCGTACCTATTGAAGTTATGATCGCCGGAACCTATGCTGATGAGCATAATTTCAGAGTTTCGGGAATGTCGCAGTCAACCGTTACCGTTGAGATTGAGGGTGCAAGAGGTGAAATCGGTGATATAAACGCCGAAGATCTTATCGCGGAAATTAATGCAGACAGCGTCCTTTCCGCCCGTGATTACACCCTTCCCGTCGAGATTAAAAGCAACACCGGGCGTGTATTTTCAGTCACATCCATAAACCCTGCAAGGGTTACCGTCAATTTTGAAGAGATAATTACAAAAAAGGTGCCGCTTCGTGCCGACACAAGCACCATCACTCTTTCGGACGGATATATGATCGACCCCGAAAATGTTGTTGTGTCTCCCGCCGTTGTGGCTGTGACAGGCGAAAAGGATATCGTTGACAGGATTTCCGACATATCGCTGAAAATAACGAAATCAGGTGCTTCCTCATCAAGCTTTGAGCTTATTGTCGGTTCGGGCGATATGGTTATCTATAACGGGAATGTCCAGATGCAAAATGTTATCAGTGATCTGACCTTCGACCGAACGGATTTCACCGTCAAAGTCCCTGTATATCGCAAACAGACGGTTGATCTTGATGTCACGCTTTCAAACGTTCCAGAAACATTCTCCACCGATGATTTTAAAAATTATTTGATATTCTCGAACTCGACGATGGAGATTGCCGCCCTCGACCAGACCTCTGCACTCACAAGCCTCAATATCGGTGCGATAGACATGAGACAGGTGAATTTTGAAAACGGAAGAGATATGACATTTGAGTTTTCCGCCGAGTCTTTCCTTTCCGACGGTTACGAGAATTTGAGCGAAATCGGCACTATAACCGTTACCGTTCCGTTTGCAGGAATCAGCAAAAAAAGCATAATGATTTCGGGCAACAATATTCAGCTTATAAACCGACCGGCAGGCTTTGATTTTGATATTATAACATCGGGTATACAGCCGCTCTTTATCGGTCCCGAAGACCAGATTTCCGCCCTCACACGCGAAGATATAATCGCAGTTGTGGATGCCAATGCGGCGGCGGTTACAAGCGAGGGTGACTATAAACTCACGGTAGAGTTTTCTGTTCCCGAATATCCCGACGTGTGGGTTGCGGCAAGTGCGGGCGTGCTGTCCCAGCGTGTAACCGTCACCGTCACGAGAACGGAGTAAGGCTATAGCAATAATAATTAACGGTGTGAAAGTCCCTTGGAATACCGATGATGAGGACCTTATAAAAGCCGCTCTGAAAAATGCGGGGTTAAAAAAAGGTGATATAAAGTCCGCCCATATCTATAAAATTTCGGTTGATGCAAGGAAACGCGACCATAAATGTGACAGCATAAAAAAAGTCGCGTCGGTTGTGGTGGATTTTCATGATAAAGGTATCGAAGAAAATCTTATTTCAAAAGGTTTTAAATCCTTTGGGGAGGGTTCATATATCCCCTCATTGCCGCGAAATAAAAGGGCGATAATTATCGCCGGATTCGGACCTGCCGGAATGTTTGCAGGGCTGGTTCTCTCCGAGAACGGATATAATCCCATCATTTTAGAACGCGGCGGAGAGATGTCTGACCGTGTTACGGCGGTAAAGAGTTTTTGGGAGGATGGTATTCTTAATCCCGAAAGCAATGTCCAGTTCGGCGAGGGCGGTGCAGGCACATTTTCGGACGGAAAACTCACAACAAGAATTAACGACAGCAGAGTTCGTTATATCATCGAAACGCTTGTAAAGTATGGTGCTCCGAGTGAGATTTTGCGTTTTGCAAAACCGCATATCGGGACAGACCGGCTTCGCGAAGTCGTAATAAATATCCGCAAAGCGATAATAAAAAACGGCGGCGAGGTACGGTTTAATTCAAAACTGACAGGCGTTAAAACAGAGCTTAGAAGAATAAAATCTGTTGTCGTCAATGATGAATACGAGCTTCCCTGTGACGCTTTAATCGCCGCAATCGGGCATAGTGCTCACGACACGGTGAAGATGCTGATGCAAGCGGGTGCGGATATAGAGGGCAAGCCATTTTCGGTAGGCGTTCGTATCGAGCACAATCAAGAAGCTTTAAACGCCGCTTTATACGGCGAAAACAGAGGGCGATATAAAAACCTCCCTGTCGGGGAATATCAACTTTCAAGGCATTTTGAAAACCACACCGTCTACAGTTTCTGTATGTGCCCCGGGGGTGTTGTTGTGCCGTCATCATCAGACTGCGAAACGATTGTCACAAACGGCATGAGCTTCTATGCACGTGACGGCGAGAATGCAAATTCGGCAGTCTGCGTTTCCGTTTCACCCGAAGATTTCGGAAATAACCCCCTTGACGGAATGGAGTTTATAAAGCGGATTGAAGCGGCGGCATATAACCCGAAAAAACCATACTCTGCTCCGGGGACAAGCGTTTTGGGCTTCTTGTCGGGCAAAGCTTCGCTGTCGAGTTTAAGCGTTAATCCGACCTACAGCCGCGGGCTTTATGAATCCGATTTTACAGGAATTTTCCCCGAATTTATTATCGAAAATCTGAAATCGGGAATAAAAGCTTTTTCAAGGCAGTTATCCGTCTTCGGTGACGGCGGAGCGGTGCTCACAGCACCGGAAACACGAACATCATCACCGGTTCGAGTGCTTCGCACCGAAGAACTTCATGCAAACGGTATCACAAATCTTTTCCCCTGCGGCGAGGGTGCGGGATATGCAGGGGGGATTGTCTCGGCGGCTGTTGACGGCTTAAAATGTGCCGAAGGAGCAACAAAAATAGGGCGCGCCGGTGGGAGGCTCGCACCCCAAAAAATATTCTGACGGAGGTCTTTTATGGAAGCGTTTTTTATAATTGTATTAATAGTCTGTGTGATTATTCTTTTTGTTCGCTCTGCTAACGACAGGGCAGAGATAAAGAAGATAAAAGACAGCCTAAAATCGCCTGAAAAAGCCGAGATTACGGCACCTGTTACGCCAGTTATGCCGGTTATGCCGGGTTCGTATGCTCCGCCTCCGGCAGTTCAAGCTCCGAAACCGCATCCGCAAATTGCCGAACCCAAAGAAAAAATACCGGGCTTTGAAAAGAAAATCGGGCAGCGGCTTTTCGGAATACTTGCCGCTGTGATGATCTTCGGCGGGCTTATCTATCTTGCCGTACAGTATTATGAATACATAACCGATGCAATGAAGATCGCGTTTATGTTCGCGGCTTCTGCGGCGGTTACCCTCTTTGGATATGTGCGTTCAAGGAGAGACAAAAATTCCTTCACCCTTGCTGTCACAGCCTGCGGCGAAGGTATGTTTGTCGTTTCAATCCTGCTTTCAAAGTTTTATTTTCATATCTATAACGACTATGCAGTTTTTGCCGCACTTGCGTTGTGGTTTGTCGCGTGTCTTTTCACCGCGAAAAACCTTAAAACAAACACTTTAATCTTTCTTTCGATTTTAGATATTTTCATCGCGATATGTTTTGCAATCGGGCTGGCGAGAATCACAGACATCTTGCCTGTTGTTATACTCCAGATTGTAATTTCAGCTTTGGTTCTTGCTCTGTCATATGTAATGTGCAAAAAATCATTTGCATTCGGTTTATTATGTTCTATGGCAACGTCGTTCTTCACACTTTTTATCCTCATCGACCGCGATAAATATATAATAGAACCGCTAATACTTTTAACCTTCGTTATCATCTGTTCTGTACTTCTTGTTTTCGCTGTGGAGAAGCTTTATAAAGAAAGCGAAACAAAGCGAGTTATAAGCACGAGTATCGGTGCGTTTATCTTTGCGATTTCTTTTATAGGCGTTATTATCCGCATTACCGATCTTTTGACGCGTGATGACAATAGCCGGACCGGATTTATAATCCCCGTTGCCGCAATTGCCTTTGGATTTGCCGCAATTTACGCACTTGAAAATTTCCGCAAAAAGGGCAAGATTCATCTTTTTACCGCCGTTTCTTTCGGCATAGCTTCGGCGGTTTCGATTATCATGATGAATTTTCTTTATCTTGAAGTCATGCCGGTTAATATTCCGATTTTTATTCCGACGGCGTTTGCGTTTATTGCGATCTATGCTTACGGTAAAAACTCCGCCTATGCTGTTCTTTCCTGCTGTATGGCTTTTATCGCCGCTTTCGATATGATGATAACAAGGTTTTCCGATCTTGCAGACTTTTTATACTACAGAGCCGAAACTCAAACTGTATATATTGCACTTTCACTTCTCATCTTCGCGATAATCTTCTTCATCCCGTTTTTACAGTATAAACTTTTGAGCGACGAGCATAAATCAGGATTTTTAATGCCTCTCCGGGTTATATTTATACTGCTTTCGGAGATTACGCTTTTTGTACTTTTTGCGATTCCGTGGTGGTTCGCCGAAAGATATGAAATTTTAGCGATAATATTGCCGCTTTTCGCACTTGCGTTATGGTATTTCTGCACCCGCCGGGACACGAAAATATCGGGATTTTTAACCTTCAACGAATATGCCGTTTTAACCTGCTGTACTATTATCCTCGGGCAGGGTAGTTTCCCTGTACTCTCATTCCTCATATTCCTGTCTGTGTCAGCACTTGCCGCATATCGAGGAAAAAGGCTTTTAGAGCATAAAATGCTGTCGGTCGGATCTGTTTTCTTCGTGATAAAATGGTATGGTATTATCATCGCGGCGATGAGCGGATTTGACATTGAAAACGCGTTTATATATTCACTTGTGCTGATGGCGGCAGGTGCTCTCTTCATTGTCGGCGGCTATAGATTTAACCTCAAAAGTCTTCGGATTATGGGGCTTATCACCGCAATTATATGTACTCTGAAAATCGCACTCATCGATGTTCCCGCTTCAAACTCTTCACTTCGCGTTGTCGCAATGATTTTCGGCGGTGTAATATGCTTTGGAATCAGTGCTGTTTATGCATATTTTGATAAAAGATTTACTGTGGTAAATAATGAACAAAAGGAATTGGGATCTGATGAAACTACTGGCAGTTGACGGCAATAGCTTAATGTATCGTGCCTTTTACGGCATAAAATCAAATCTGACAAGCAGGGACGGCATTCCTACAGGTGCTGTGACGGGCTTTTTCAATATCCTTTTGGGTGTTATGGATAAGAACGGCTTTGACCATATCGCCGTAGCTTTTGATCGCAAAGAGCCGACCTTTCGCAAGGAAAAATTCGCTGAATATAAAGCAGGGCGAAAGCCTATGCCGGATGAGCTCGTCACACAGATGGGCTATATTAAGGACATTATCAAGGCGATGGGAATCACCCTTATCGAATGTGCAGGGTACGAAGCGGATGATATTATCGGCACCCTTGCCTCGGAGACATCAAGAAACGGCGGTTCATGTTATATTCTCACCGGTGACAGGGATGCTTTGCAGCTTATTAATGAAAATACAATCGTTTTATTGCAAACTATGAAAGGTATTGTAACCTACACAGAAGCCGTTTTTGAAGAGGAATATCACTTCCCGGCGATTAATCTAATCGACCTTAAAGCTCTGATGGGCGACACCTCCGACAACTATCTCGGAGTTAAGGGGATAGGCGAGAAAACAGCAAAAAGTCTGATTGAAAACTACAAAACTATTGATAATCTTTACGCGGAATTAGAAGACGGGAATCTATCCGAAACAAAGTCGGTTTTATCAAAGCTTGAAGCCGGAAAAGAAGATGCTTATACCTGTCGATGGCTTGCAACGATTGACGCAGATGCACCGATAGGTATAAATGCTTCCGACTGCGAAAAACGCGGGGTTGCGAAGCTCCCTCCGGACACAGATAAACTTGCCGAAATTTTATCCGAACTTAACATGAACAAACTGCTTGAAAGGCTTTCCATCAAGCCTGTTATCGTATCGAAGATGCCGGAAATTGAGATTAAGGCAGATCTGAAAACCTATGATTCGGTGTTTATGTTTAAAGACGGTGAATTTATCACCGAACCGCCTGTGGCAGATATAAACGCATATTTTCAAAGCGATATGTCAAAGGCTTGCTATAACGCGAAGCCTGCCTATAAATATGCTCTGCAAAATGGAATAGCAATAAAAAACATCGCAGACGACGGCTATATTTTAGCTTCAAATTTGAATATGACAACCGAAATGCCCGAAATAAAAGACCTGTCGGATATGAACGCTCGTCTTCGCCATGAATCCGACTCACAGGGAATGGGGGAACTTATCGACACCATCGAATACCCGCTTATAGAAGTCATCGCGGCAATGGAGGAATACGGCATCGCGGTTGATACAGACGGCATAAAAAAATTCGGCGAGCTCCTTAAAACAGACATGGCAAAGCTTGAAGAAGAAATTTATTCCATGGCGGGGGAGAGTTTTAATATCCTTTCACCCAAACAGCTCGGAACGGTGCTTTTTGAAAAATTAGCCCTTCCGCACGGCAAAAAGCTTAAATCGGGGGGATATTCAACGGGAGCCGATGTGCTTGAAAACCTTGCGGATCATTCGCCTGTCGTGAAAGCTGTGCTTGAATATCGCGGTCTTTCAAAGCTTAATTCAACCTATGTTGAGGGGCTTTTGTCGGCGGTTCGTGACGACGGGCGAGTGCACTCCACCTTCAACCAGACCGAGACCAGAACAGGCAGACTTTCATCTGAAAACCCGAACCTGCAAAATATCCCCGTGCGAACAGAACGCGGACGTGAAATGCGAAAATTTTTCATAGCAAAAAAAGGCTGTGTTCTGCTTGATGCCGACTACAGCCAGATTGAGCTTCGGATTTTGGCTTCGATGGCAGACGATAAAAATATGCAGGAGAATTTTCGCTCCGGGATAGATTTTCATACCGCGACCGCCGCGAAAGTTTTTGACGTTCCGCCCGAAATGGTAACCCCCGGAATGAGGCGTGCGGCGAAGGCTGTCAACTTCGGGATTGTTTACGGCATCGGTGCATTTTCGCTGTCAAAGGATATAGGTTCGACTGTCAAACAGGCTGAAAAGTATATAGAAAACTACTTTGCCGCATACACGGCAGTGAAAAAATTCCTTGACGAGACAGAAAAAAACGCATCCGAAAACGGATACGTTACCACCCTTTTCGGGCGTAAAAGGATTATCGCCGAGCTTTCGTCTTCAAATAAAAATCTGCGCGGGTTCGGGCTTCGTGCCGCACGAAACGCCCCTATTCAGGGCACGGCGGCGGATATAATGAAGATCGCGATGATTAATGTATATAACCGCCTTAGGGCGGAAAAGCTTGAAACGAAGCTTATTTTGCAGGTTCACGATGAGTTGATTTTAGAGGCACCGTTGTCTGAAAAGGATATCGCCGCAAAGATTTTATCCGAAGAGATGATCGGAGCCGCGAAGCTTTCCGTACCCCTTGAAGCTGATGTGCATATAGGGGAGAACTGGTTTACTGCGAAAGGTTAATTATACTGAATCCGAACTTCTGTGAGCTTAATTTCTTTCACGTCGTCGTAAGTTTTTGGAAGATAGACATAAACTTCATCATCAACATATTCATCCTGTCCTGCAAACAGGTCATAAACAGAAGCGGATGCGTATTTCGGCTCTTCATCGGTTTCCCAGACAACATCAAACGAAAAGTTTACCGCATCAATATCCTTTTCGCTGTTGTTATGAATTTTACCGTAGATCATCAAAGTGTCGCTGTTCCACTCGCTGTCGCCCCAAATGAGTTTGGGTTCTTCCGACCATGAAATAACGTTATAATCGGATATATCCGCAGTCAGGACAATATCACCCGCATACTCTTCATAAGGTTTGTGCCCTTCTTCCCTGTATGCCACGTTATCCGCATAACTGCTGCCGCCTGTTTCTATCTCTTCTTTTGCCACCTGAACAAATCCGTAGATGACACCGATAAACAAAATCACCCCGAAAAAGCAGAAAAAGCCGACTATGAAACTAACCGCTCTTTTCTTTGTCGAAACCACAGCAGCAGGTGCATCAAAGCTGCCGGGCGCATTAAGGCTGCCCTCTTCATATGTATCGGTGTCAATCGGTTCTGCACCCGTCTTGAATTTTGCACCGCAAGCAGGGCAGGATGTTGTGCTCCCGTCGAAAGGTATCTCCGCACCGCAATAGTCGCATTTATAAATAAGCATTCTTAATATACTCCGAATTTAATATTGTTTATTATAACATAAGTGATAGACTTTGTCAAGCGTTTATTCTGATTATGGTTGACAAAACAAGTGAACTGTGTTATACTTATATTGACATTTTAAGTTTTGACATAAAAATTCAAATAAAGGGGTAATGAAAAATGTCACTGAGCAGCTTACAGGTTAAAAAACTGCTTGAGAGCACAAAGCCGTTGCAGTTTAAGCAGATTGCACTCAGCCTTATGTACACAAGACTCAAAAACCTTTATCAAAAATCCGCGACACCCGATACGCTTGATGCGTGCATGAAACAGTTTAATGATCTTTTCGCAAAATTCGGCAATGCCATGGCAGAGGACTATAAACTTGCAACTTCAATATAATTTTTGGGGGATTTATTATGTTACTTGATTTTAATAAAACAAGCGAACTCATTGCAAGCGGAAAGCTTTTACATATCGCAGGGACAGAAGCCCTTTTGCGTAAACTCCCCAAAGGAAATTGGATAGGCGGTTCCACCGAATATTTCATCGGTGAAGGCGGCGGAGTTGTGACCGATTCCGAACTTTCTGTTTTGGTTTTGGATTTCCCCGAATTTAAGATCCTTTCATATGATTGCGGCAATATTTCAAATATCGCTTCGGATGGTTACGGTAACGGGCTGACCGTCGCTGTAATCCCCTTTAACAGTGCGGTTCACACCGAATATGCCCGCGAAGCTCCCGGCTATGCTGATATGTTCATCAAGCCTGTTGTGGGTTGGATTTCCGGGCTTAACCTCGGCAAATCAGACCAAACACCCATCGCAGTAAACGGAATCACAGGCGAGGTTTTTACCGACAAAGCCGTTGCACTTTCCGCTCTAATGCCCGAGGGCAAACGTGCCGACATTAAAGTTATCAATATCTTTGCCCAAGACGAATCGTCACCGATCATACGTTTTTCATCAGAGGGCTTTGCCGCAGAAAAATGTCTTGTTGACGGCAAAGAGGTTTCGTTCGCGGATTATATCGCCGAAAACTCGATTGACACGGCTCTTCCGCTTGTCGGCGATTATGCAGGGCTCGGCGTTAATGTTTCGATAAAGAGCATTGAAAATGGTATCGTAAACTTCTATGCTCCTGTTTTTGCCGACATCGACTATCGTTTCGCGGTGAAGATTCCCGATTATGAGGCGGCTTTTGCGGCAAAGATAAACGAAATCGAAAACAAAGATAACATCTTCGCCTGCAACTGTATATTAAACTTCCTATACGGCAACCTTGAGGGTAAAAAGCTTGACGGCTTCTTCGGAGCGATAACCTTCGGCGAAATCGCTTGGCAGCTTCTCAACCAAACACTCGTTTATGTAACCATTGAATAAAAAGTTAAAATCCTCCGTATTGAAAAACACGGAGGATTTTTATTATTCTGTAATTTGGGCTTCGGAAAATTCCTTAGCCCTTTTACGTCTCCCGATTGTCAGAAGGTGTATTGTCACAGCAACACCGACTATGGGCAGGATTATAAACATTATCATCTTACGAGCGATTATCATTGAAGCGATAAGCATCACCCAAAGTGCGGAAATGGAAGTAATCCTTGTTTTAGTGTCAATCGGCGTTCCCTTTTTATATGAGTCGAGATATTCGCGGAAGAATTTTATTTTGTATATCCGCTTTTGTATCGGCGGGCTCACAGAAAAGCAAGCCGCCGCAACAAGCACAAACGGCGTTGTCGGAAGAATCGGAAAGAACATTCCGATTCCGCCGAGTACTAAACATAAAAATCCGCCGGTTAAAAAGATGATTTTTCTCATATTGTCAGCTCGCCATCTTCGGCTTACCCGGAGGGGTTTGCTTTATTAACTCTTCTTGGGATAGCTTTGAAAGCTCCTTGACTTTATTAAAATCAAGCTCCAAAGCCTCTGCCATACATTTTCCGTAATCTTCGTCGGCAAGGAAACAATGTGCGGCATGACGATATTTAAGATTTTCCGTACAGGGCATCATCGCACGCATGGTGTTGCCGATTAATGCCGATTGTTGTTCTTTGGTCATGAGGCGATAAAGGTCGCCGCCCGCCCTGAAACAGTCGTCTGTCGGGTCTTCCTTGAAATCATATCTCCACACCGCACCTGTGATATCAAGGGGCGGTTCGGAATATGAAGGCTGATCCTCCCACGCACCATAGCTGTTAGGAGTATATGCAACCTCTGCACCATAGTTGCCGTCAACACGCATCTGACCGTCTCTGTGGGAGTCGTTCACCTTAGCGTGCTTCGCCTGATTGACGGGGATAAGGTGATGATTCACGCCGAGGCGATATCTCGCCGCGTCGCCGTATGCAAAGAGCCTTCCTTGCAGGAGCTTATCGGGGGAGAAGCCAATCCCGGGGACGATATGAGCGGGGGTGAAAGCCGACTGCTCGACCTCTGCATAAAAATTTTCCGGCCAGCGATTGAGTTCAAGCTCACCGACTTCAATCAGCGGAAACTCTTTATGTTTCCAAATTTTTGTCACATCAAAGGGGTTTTCATAGTGAGCTCTTGCCTGCTCGTCGGTCATAATCTGAATAAACATAGTCCATTTCGGATATTCGCCCTTCATTATCGCTTCATAAAGGTCACGGCCGTGGGATTCGCGGTCCATCCCTATGAGAGCCGCGGCTTCGTCATCAGTAAGATTGACGATGCCCTGCCGGGTCGCAAAATGAAACTTACACCAAACGCGTTCGTTTTTTGCGTTATAAAAGCTGTATGTGTGCTCCCCGTATACATGCATATGGCGGAAGCTTGCGGGGATTCCGCGGTCCGACATGGTTATTGTTCGCTGATGGAACGACTCGGGAAGGCAGGTCCAGAAATCCCAGTTGTTTTGAGCGGAACGAAGGTGTGTCTGCGGGTCACGCTTCACGGCACGGTTGAGCCCCGGGAAGTTATGGGCATCACGCAGAAAGAAGACAGGGGTGTTGTTGCCGACAAGGTCCCAGTTGCCTTCTTCGGTATAAAACTTGCAGGCAAAGCCCCTTATATCGCGTTCCGCATCCGCTCCGCCGCGTTCTGCCGCAACGCTCGAAAAACGGACGAAAAGTTCCGTTTCTTTACCGATTTTTGAAAAGATTTTCGCTTTTGTGTAGTTTGTTATATCGTGGGTGACGGTGAATTTCCCGTACGCGCCCCAACCCTTTGCGTGCATACGGCGTTCGGGGATAACTTCACGATTAAAATGAGCGTGCTTTTCCATCAGCCACACATCCTGCATCGCCACAGGACCGCGAGAACCGAAGGTAAGCGAATTTTCATTATCCGAAACCGGTGCACCGACTTCGTTTGATAATTTTCTATCCATAATGACACTCCTTTAAGGAATATTTGCCCTTATTATGCCCCGAAAAATCGGGTATAATTCCGAAAAATACAAATTTAAAACGCCCTGACAAGAGGACGTTTATTTTTTATTCGCCAAGCTTAATATAACCTGTTTTTTCTATCAAATCCTGCCCTTCGGGAGATAAAATCCAGTCTATAACTATTTTCTCATTGCCCTCCGGTTCACCATTTGTAATCGCATAGAAATTGTATGTAAAGGGGTAACTTTCGTTTGATATGTTTTCTACCGACGGATAAACGCCATCAATAGCGATCAGTTTTGCATCATCATTCGGGTACATAGACGTCGCGAAGTATCTGTAAGAATAGCCAAGGGCGGGTTGTGTGCCGTTCCATCTGACCGATATCTGCCGCATCAGACTGCCGTTTCCGACTAAATTTTCATCGGCATCCGGCAGCGGTTGCGGTTTGAATATCGGGAGACCTTTCATAATGCTTTGCAGGGCGGTTTGGCTTCCGCTTCCCTCGGGGCGGATGAAGGCAATAATCTTTCCGCCGTCCTTATAACCCAAGCTGTTCCAATAAGCTGTTTTCCCTGTATAGATATTCCTTATTTGCTGAAAGGTTAAATTTTCAACAGGGTTATCTTTGCCGACAAGGAACACAAACGCTTCCTTGCCTATCGGCGTGAACACAAGTTCTGCCCCCGCGGCTTCTGCCGCCTGTTTTTGTTTTTCCGAGGCGGTTGCGGCGAAAACTATATCGCAATCATTCGCTATAAGCCTGTTAAAAGCCTCAACAGTGTTGGTGTTAAGTGCGATTTCGGGCGTAAAGGCTTCCTCGTCATAGATAGCACGAACAACGCCCGAATAGACAGGGTATAAAGCGATAGCCCCGTCAAGCACCGGTAGGTCTTCCGAGAGTTTCACAGATGACGAGGACAGTGTCACCGCCAAGGTTTCTTTCCTAAACGGCTCATAGAGGGTTATGTCCGGCTCGTCGGTACCGCGAGGGTGTTTTTTCGCAAGCGGATACCAGTTGCCTGTTACGGCAGGGATGAAAAGCACCGACCACATCACTGTTAAAACTGCTAAAACAGCGGTTGAA
Source organism: Ruminococcus sp. (assembly GCA_031262225.1). GTDB lineage: Bacteria > Bacillota > Clostridia > Oscillospirales > Ruminococcaceae > JAISGY01. Next base: position 23,602 of record JAISIC010000072.1, read on the forward strand.
GTTTCGGCGTTTTTATAACGCTTCCATATGAGTGCGATTAAAAAGCCTAAAATGCCGGTGAGGAGTATCAGCGGCATAACGCCGACGATATTATCAAACGCCGTTATCTGCGTCAGATATTCAAGGCGATATGTTATGTAAATATAAGCCGCTATTACTATTACAGTAAGTACAATTTTGAATATCTTTTTCACATGAATGACATCCCTGCAAGCCCGTCCCCGCTATTCATACATATAACGAAATAAAGAGGATAAAAAAGCGGATTGCACATTACTATTGTAATGATTGATAATGCACGACCGAGTTTGTCGAGTTCTTTTCCTTTAACAAGTGATATAATACAAAAGATCGCTCCGATGCCCGGTAAGATGGCGGAAGTGAAAGCGAAAAACACCGCTAAGATATCGGGAACAGTTACGATTAAGTCAATGAGGGTCGGAATAAGCAAAACCGCCGGACCGCCCAAGAGCAGACAAAAGCCTATCCGTGCTTTTTTTGAAGATGACAAATGAGTGTTAGTATTTTCCAAAAGATCACAACCTTTCGTTTACTAACACTCATTATAGCATATTATATTATATTTTGCAAGCTATTATAAAAAATTTTACTTTACCGACTTTGTAACAATGGTGAAAATACCGCTGTAGCTTGTTTTAAATGTAACGAAACCGTCTTGAATCTTCGCTGACGTCTGATACCATTTTTTTGCCTTCGTGTCATATATCAAAGCGTAAACCCTTTCGCCGTCATCTGCCGCGAAGCCGAGCCTGTCAATGCTCATTGAAACTTCTGCTGTCTCTCCCCAGCCGCCTTTATGGGTAGTTTCAAATGAACCCAGAATATCGGTGTCCCATTTGTTTGCAATTTGTGAATCTCCGAATGTAATCCCTGTAAGGATTTGCCCCGATTTGTCGTTTAAGGGGAAGAAGAATGTGCCGATATCTTCTTCGGTTTCGCCGTCGTCTTGGAGTTCATAAAACCCGAAAGTGAAATATAGCTTTGTCCCGCCCGCCGCTTTATATACAGCTTTCATGGCGGATTTGGAAATGCCTTTGCCGCCGGTAGGGATTTTGAGATAAATTTTACTTATACTTTCAGCTACTGCCTTTTCGTGGGCTTCGGTCATATCCTTGACAGTTTCGGTGCTGTTGACGGTGCCGGATTTATTGAGGGTTGCGATAACTAAGATATAATCGTCCTTTTGGGCTGTCGTGTCATATATGAGGGTGACCTCGGGGAAAAGAATATAGGTAGGAGGAGAGTAACCGCCGGTAGTTATGCTTTCATAAACCGCCGTGAGGGTTACGTTTTTGGAGGGCATAATAAATGTCTGTGTGCCTGCTTCCGGGTCTGAAAGGGTAATCCCCGAAGCTTGCCAACGGACAAACGCCTTATCGGTCGAAGTCGGGGTAATATTAACCCTTCCCCCGGGTGCAACAACGGCACGAGAACTGCCGTTCGCCGTCCCGCCGTTCACGGTGACAGCATAGCCCGAAATGAGTTCAACATATTTGTAAGCCGAGGAATTTGTAAAAGGTATTGCACCAGATCTCTTAGTATTCCCATAAAAATTTTCATCTGCAAACGCATAACGAACAGCACTGTAATCTTCCGCACCCGCCGTTTGTATAGCAGAGGTAGTACCTTGAGCTATAACTTTTTCGCCAACAGCCGGGGAGACATTAAGCGTTGCCGATGAATTACCAATACGTATGCCATATTGTCCGCCTTCAAAAGTTCCGCCGCTTATCACAACTGAACCTTGTCCCCAGTAATTAAGTGCCGATCCATCATAGTCGGTGGCTGTAAGTTTACCGCCCGAAATCGTGATATCGCTTTCAGGAACAAAACTACTCCATGCTTCAGCAGCAATAGCGTCGTTACCGGAAACTTCACCGCCCGACATCACTATATCCATATCCGATTGGTAATACACATATATTCCGGGTGAATCCATTCCATCAGTTGCCTTAATCGTTCCGTCCCTAATTGTAAAAACGTCCCCTATTTCCGATTGTAAATATACAGGTGCTAATGTATATGATGTTATTTCACCACCGGTTATCGTAATGTTGCCGTTAACTTGGAAGATACCATGATCACGACCGAAAATTTCTCCGTCTTCAACCAACAGCGTATAGCCGGGAGCATCGTAAGTTATAGCGATAGCTTCATTTCCGTCGTCGCGTGTTTTAATTTCAGTTTCAGAACCCCTAATTGTAAGATCATTACCTGCATAAACAGCCGGTATAAAGCTGCCGCCAACTCCGTAATAAAGTGTATTGATTTTACAGTTATCAATAATCGTTTTACTTACTGTAAAAACACCCATATGATGTGCTGTAATTGTACTATCTTTTATCAACGCAGAGGAAATAGTATCGTAGATCCAAATCAGAGGTTGGTTTGACGTGCCAGTGATCGTCGAATCGTTAATCTCAAGACTGCCGGAACCGCTGAATGCAATAAAATAATTTTCCGGGATTCCGTTATATTCCAACTCGGCATCAAAATATGCGTATGCACCTTCTTGAATATCTATATTTATAGTATTAGTAGTAGTCGTAGTCGTTGGACCATCTGTATAAAGCCTTACTTTTTTACCGGGAGCAATGGTTACTGTGTCGGTCGATGAAGTGATTTCAATTTCATCGTCTCATAACTCGCCGCCCCCACCGTCATAGGCAACGCAATGCACGCAAGAACTACTGCGAATAATACCGATAATAAATTCTTTATTTTCATATTTACCACCTGAATAGATTAGTATTTGTAAATTATGTAAATATTGAATGCAAATAAAAGAACCTCACTAACATTTTCTGTCAATAAGGCTCTTCCTTGAACTGTTTTCGATATTATATCACAATTTTTTCGTCTTGTCAAGAGGTTTTATGAATATTTTTTAATCGCCTTTTCCTGCTTAAAATCACCGTAAACCCCGAAAGTAACATGATAACAACCGCCGCTCTGTCCATGTCGTAATTGCCTGTGTCCGGAATTTCGGTAATAGGTTGCGTTGTTTTTTCGGGGAGATATTCTGTATAAAATACCTCTTCAATTTCGTCGAACGGTCTGTAAAAGTTATCTAAAAGAAACCAATGAAAATCCGGTGCGTTAAATACACCCTCCGTCTCGAGTGTATGCCGCATTTCAAAAATTTTTACCGGATAATAAACATAGGTGAGCATCGTAACAGTCTCCGAGCGTACGTCACTTCTGCTATTTTCAAAATACTGCGGGTCTATTGTCACGTATCCCAAGACGTCTTTATAAAAGTCATAAAACTCGTCATCATTCCAGTCATAGTATTTTACGCCGATTTCAACAAGACCTGCATAAACCCTGTCTAAAAGATGCTGTGCTATTATGTAGTCTCCGACTTTTTCGTTATCGACAGCGGCACCGAGAGTTGCCGACGCAATATACTCCGCCCACGCTTCGGAAGTCCTTGAATTACCGCTTTCATTCCCTAAATGAGGATTTTCAAACAGCTCCGAAAAGATGTAATAGAAGTAGTAATGCCCGGGATAACCCTCGTGTGCTATGAGCTCGTAACTCTTCAACCCCGGGGTTGCACTTTCTTCATGTGTGATAAATATCATACGGTCCGAGCTATCGAGTTTTTGCGGAAAGAGAACGCCATCCGCCCCGAGAATCATAAGATAACGCGGCAAAATCTTAAAAATCGGTTCGGGGGAATTTTGATAAGGCAGATCGGCATCATACATCTCCCTGACCCTTTGCATATATTCCTCCGGCGTTAATTCTAAAAGATTCGCCGTCGCAAGGGCTTCCGCGTTTTCGGGGTTAGTTTCAAACTCCCATATATAGCCACGCAGTGCACCCATGGCTTTTACCAAATAATCATAAATTTCATCAATACTGCTGTCGGTGGTCAAAGCCTCCTGAACCTCTTTTGCATACTGTTCGGGATTTACGATATAGACAGCGGCATCGTTATCGTCGGTGGGAATAGCCTCTTCAAGCATTGTTTTGATCCTTAAAACTGTCGGGATAAAGTTTTCTTCATAAGAGGCTTCTGCACGCGAAAGCAGCACGTCCTTATCGCCTCCGTAAAGCCCGATATTTTCCTTGAGATGAGCAAGGACAGGCTTGTTCGGATCAGAAGCCATCTGTACACAAACATCTGCATAAAGTGCAAATTGATTGGAATCAAAATCACCCAGATTTTTCTCAATTTCATCAGCCAATGTGTCATAATCTTCAAGGATTGCGACATAGCTTTCAAAATGCAGGTCGGTAGTGAAATCGGTTAAATACATTAACTCCGGTGCTTCAATTATTGTATCTAACTTAGGGCGATACCTCATACCTTCAAAACCGGGTGCTGATGCTCCCCTTTTTTCTATTAAGGCACTGCATGCGTTTGCGAGCGGTTCGGGCATTTGCGAACTGTCAAGCGACTTCATTTCATCCAAAATTTGATTCAGTCTGTCGGCATATTCCTCAAATGGTTTGGGGTAGTCAGACATAAACCCGTCGAAGGAGGAATCAATGCCATATGCGACAGGGTCTTCAAACCAAAAAAGTTGTTCATGTGTCGGGGCTCCGATTGTATATTCGATAGCGACAAATTCGTCGTAAAGTTCATAAAACTTCGCTTCTGTGTCTGTTTCCGCCGTTATTTTTATTGACGGCATTAATAAAAAGCAGATAAAAACAGCGACAAAAATTTTCAGTTTTTTCATTTTTTTACCTCGCGGTTCTTGCAGATAAATATAATAAAACCATTATAGCACGATCAGGCTCCTTTGTCAATATATAACCTCCGGTTTGAGAATGAAACACCCCCTTGACAAATCACGGAAGCAATGATATAATATGAAAAAATCGTGTCTTTTTTCGGGAGGTATTTTCCATGCGGTGGGAAAACGTATATATCTTTATTTCAAGCACATTCAACGATATGCACGCAGAGCGGGATTATCTTGTTAAGAGCGTGTTCCCGGCGTTATCCGAATGGTGCGAAGCACACAGACTTCGCCTGATTGACATTGATCTCAGATGGGGTGTGACCGCTGCCGATTCCGAAGCAAAAAACACCGTGCGAGCTTGCCTTCGCAACATAGACGAGTGCCGCCCGTTCTTCCTCTGTTTCATGGGGCAGAGGCGCGGCTGGATTCCGAACCCCGACGATATAGGTGAGGATACCTATAATCTTTTCCCGAACCTCAAAGGAAAGCGTTATGCGGGCGAAGCATCCGTGACCGAGATGGAGATCCTTCATGCGCTTATAGATCCCTTGCATAACGGCGTTTTAAGGGGTACAAAGGACGACAACCGCAGCGGACAGGCGGTTGAACACGCCTTCTTCTACCTGCGTGAGCCGGGATATCTTGATAAAATGCCCCATTCGGATTTACGTGCTGTCTATACGAACGAATCCGAACGTGATAAAGAAACCGCCGATAAGGAACTGACGCGTTGGCGTGAAGAAGAAATTCCGCGAACAGGGCGTCCTGTATATACATATACTGCCGGCTGGCATATGGATGAAAGCACACCGGAAATCGCTTTGCCTGTTTGCGTTCCGACCACTTCGCCCAAAGACAGCGGCTCATGGCGGCAAGCTTTTATCGGATGGCAAAAACGTTGGGCGGCTGTTGGTGTAAAGGTTGATGAAAGCGGCGAGATAAAAGGCTCAGAGCTTGTTAAGGCGAATGAATATAACAAAGCTTTCACCCATGGAAGGCTCGGCGGCTTTGAAGCTGATACCCGCCCCCTGTCGGAGCTTATTATAAAGCAACTAAAGGAAGCAATTTCCAAACGCTTCCCCGAACATATGGCTCCTGACGAACTGACGCCGCTTCAAAAGGAACTTGATCAACAAGCACAGTTTCAGCGCCTTGCCGGTGACGGTTTCATTGAACGCACAGGCGATTTTGACGCACTTTATGAATATATAAACGGTGATGAAAAACGCCCGTTCGCTCTGACAGCATTTGCCGGCATGGGCAAGACAAGTTTACTTGCACATTTCATCGACACATATTCGACCGAAAACGGCGAAAGTCTTCATTTTCGTTTTATCGGCGGCAGCGACGGTTCTGTAAGCACCGAGCGTTTAATCCGTTCCCTGCTTGACGAGCTTAAAGAAGCAGGGAAGATCGAGAGCGAAATCCCCGCAAATGCGATCGATATGATGAATAAACTGCCTGATTTCTTAGCCGAGGCGGGAAAAATCGGCAAAACCGTTATTATTATTGACGCGCTCAATCAGCTTGAATCCGGCATGGAAGATCTATACTGGATTCCGTCCGATTTGCCGGAAAATGTGAAACTGATCGTCAGTTTCAAACGCGGCGAGATAAACGCGGATGAATATTACAAGTTGCATGAAGATTCAGGCGATATGATTTTGCATACTGTCAAGCCTTTTGACAGCGAGGATGATCGCAAGGCACTTGTTGTCGCTTATCTTGAAACATATTTCAAGGAACTTGACGAGCCTCGTATACAGTCCCTCATAAACTCGGAAGGTGCAGATAACCCGCTGTTTTTGAAGGCGGCGCTTTCGGAACTGCGTGTTTTCGGTGTGCATAACGACCTTACCGAGGTGATAAAAAACCGCTTCGGAAAAACCCCTGTGACAGCGTTTAATGCAATACTCGCCCGCATGGAGAGTGATGCCGCATATACGAGGCTCACCCCTGCCGTAATGTTACCCCATCTGTTCGGTTTTATTGCTCATAGCCGCTATGGTTTAAGCGTTGATGAGCTTGCGGAAATATCTGTACGCGAAAAATTAACCGACAATAAATCGGATGCCTTCGATGCGATTTATTTGATTATAAGACAGCTTCGCCCATTTCTTGCCCGACGTGACGGACGTGTTGATTTCTTTTACGAGAGTTTTAAAATTGCGGCAACAGAGCGGTATACAGGAGGTCACAAATACGCTCGTCAAAGCAAAGATTGGCATAAAACCCTTGCGAAGTTTTTTGAAACCCTTCCGCTATCAAACCGCCACAAGCTGATGGAACAGGCTTGGCAGTATGCAAGGGCGGAGATGGAAGATAAATATAAGGGCTTGCTTTATGATTATTGCTTCATTGATGCAAGGCTGAAAGAATTTGGTGTCGGTGACCTGATTTCCGACTATGCCTATTCGGAAGACAAAGCCGTGAAGCTCCTTAGGGATTTTCATACCCTCTCGGAACATATCCTTGCCTTTGACCCTTCACAGCTTGCAAGTCAGCTTTGGGGGCGTATGGCGGATTTTGAGGACGATGATGTAAAAAGGCTTTTGAAACAAGCTGTTGATGTGAAAAAAGAACGTAAAGAAGTATGGCTTCGCCCTAAAAAGGCTTGTATGCCGAGCCCCGGCAGTGGGCTTGTTAGGATTTTGCAGTATACGAAAACCAAAACTTCCGCTTTTGATTTCGAAAATTTTATTCTCGTTCCGGATGGACACTCGATTTTATATATAGATCACGTGACAAGCAAACTTACCATGACGGATATAAGAACCGGAAAAACGCTGAAAACTTTCGGCATAGATGCAAAGCGTATAACAATCGATAAGAATGGAAGGCACATCGCTTTTGTAGACTCTGATAATAAGGTGGGGATTTTCGATTTATCAACCGGTAAAATTCGTTATTTTAAGGATCAGCCTGTCTGTGATGGAGATATCTATATAGATTTCAACGGAAACATTGTTGCAGCACAAATGGAAGATGACGACAACGATGTTATACAGATATGGGATACAGTCACACTTAAGTGTCTCGCTTCAATAAAGGAGCTCGTGGGCACGCTTTGTTTCAAACTAACCGCAGACGGCACAAAGTTGATAACCGTTTATTCAGATGAACCCGTCAGCATCTGGGATACTGTAACAGGCGAATGTTTAAATAAATATGAAATAGCGTTTGAAAATTTATATTTTGACGAAAAGTCAGATGTTATATATGCACATAAAAAAGATCAACTGAAAAAAGATCACCTGATCGCATTCCGCCCTTCAACCGGCGAACAACTTTATTCAAAGCCCGATGATCTTTACGCGAATGAGAACATTTCTCCGGATTATAAATATATAGCAAGGGGTTTTTCAGGTATATCTCTAATTGATACATCCACCGGTGAAAAACTTTTTACATTACCGAACTCAGTGGATTATAATAATAATATTATATCATTTTCACCTGACGGAAAAACCATTCTATGTGTATCCGGAAATTATAAAATTGGGTTATGGGATATAAATACTCGAGACTACATCGGCGGATTTTTAGGACACTCCGCATACGTAAATAAAGCATTAATGACATCCGACGGAAGATATGTAGTCAGTTCCGCAAATGATAACACAATTAAAATATGGGATATGAACCATATTGCGCCAAATGGTGTTAAAAAGCCTCGCCCACTTGAACGCCTTGAAATGTTTGGTGATAAATATATTATCACAGACGAAGAGATAAATAAATTCTGGATGCCGCCTTATTCATTATATGCATATAATGCGTTAACTGTACAAAAGCATGAGTTTTTTCAATTCCAACAGCAAGCACAAAAAGGAAGACTCATACGTAAAATTGATTCCGATCCTGTAAGTGACCGAGTTTTGTTCAGTTATGGTGATTGGGTTGAAATCCGTACTTTAAGCAGCGGTGAGCTTATTTCTGAAATTTTAGCTCAACTACCTGCAGGAGATAAAAAAGCGAAATACAAATTTGAAAATGCTAAGCTTTTTGATAACGGGAATAAAGTCATTACAGTTTCTTATGAACAGGCGTTTGTCTACGATGCAAATACCGGCGAAATACTATATAGTTTCGAGACATTCGGTTCAAGATGGAAACTACTCAGTGACAGAAAAAGAATTCTCACACATAATGGCTACGCCTACAACACAAGGATATGGGATATATATACACAAAAAGAGATATTCCAATTTGATAAAATAAAAAAACATTATAGTCTTTTTGAAATCTTGCACGACGAATCTGCCATTATTATTTTTTCAGATGGGGAACTATCAAAATGGGATTTGACTACTGGTTTAGAGATGGATAAACCTGTTGTCGAATATGAAGCAATTATATCCGAACATAAAGATTTTTTATCTAAAAATTATATTGCAAATGGTGGGTTTTTATTATCCCAACACTTGGATTACTTATGGATTTGGGGTGAGGGAAATATGCCCTTAATCGCATTAGTCAATTACAAGACAGGACGCACCATGACATATTTACATAATGAATTGATTTTTGAGCAAGTTGTATGCACGTCCGACAGCGAACATTTCGCCTGTCTCAACAAGGGTGAATTGTCATTTTTACAGCTTGAAAATATGGATTGGGACAATGCAGAGCTGATTCCGCTGATAACTCCCAAACCCATTCCTCCGAAAACCCCCAAACCCATTCCTCCGAAAGCCCCGGAACCAATTCCCCCGAAAGCCCCTGAACCGCAACAACCGGAACCTCCTCAACCCACCCCAAAAGAAAAACCCAAAGGCTTCTTTGCGAAGCTTTTCGGGAAAAAATAAACAGATGAAAATAACCGAGCCGAAAGGAATAAAAAATGGAACACACCGTTGAATATGTTAATCACTACTTTGAAGGCGATTTAGAGGGGACTTCCTATCTGCATGAAGCTTTGAAAGATTTTCTTGCTAAGGAGAATAAGGAAAACGCATTTGCCGTTTACACCGTTTTTTTCGATTGCTTCCGCATTAAGCTTGAGGGCGGCAGTTTTATCGACCTTCTTGACGCTCTGCTCGCTTACGAGGAACACTCTTCCGTGCTTCTTGAAAAGCAGCGGGATCACCTTGTTCACTCGGTCAATGTTTTCATTCTCGGGCTTTCAATCTATGCACAGAATGCACCCTTCCGCAAAGCCTTTGAGGACAAACTCTGCAAGCCTTATGACGGAGCACAGAGTTCGCCCGCCGCAGAGTTTTTATACCGTTGGGGTATGGCAGCTCTACTGCACGACATCGGCTATCCCATTGAGATTATACATAACCAGTTCAAGTCGTTTATTTCATTTATCGGCAACACGGACGGCAAGAAGGGTGCCGACCCGTTTCTTGATTATTTCCATTTCGACACCTTCGACAGCATCAGCGAGGTTTTATTCAAATCCGCCTTCACCAAAAAGTTTACCGATTCACTCCCCGCCGGCGTAGTGCCTGACCCGCTCAAACCTACACACCTTCTTGCGTATAATTTCCACTCCTCGCTCGGCGTTCCGTTTAATGCAGTCAGAGATGCTATAATAAAATTCCTTCCGTCTATGCAAAAAAACAGTTTCGTTGACCACGGTTATTACAGTGCTATTATACTGCTCAAATGGTATGGTTATCTGATACAGCGAAGCGGAATGTCTGCTGATGTTTTATATAACCCGATACTTGACTCGGCAGGAGCGATATTTTTACATAACTATTACCGCAACGGATTGATGAAACCGCCGTTCTCTCTGGGTGTACTTTCGGTGACAAGTCACCCGATAGGCTTCCTTTTGATTCTGTGCGACGAGCTTCAGGAATGGAACCGCACTGCATATGGTTCAAAAGATAAAAAGAGGGTGCTTGCAGAGGCGAGCGAAATTGAAATCGGGGACGGGTTACTCCGGCTTCATTACATAACCACAGGCGGCATTATGGACGAGAATTTCGGTGCAAATAAAGCGGCGTTTTTGCGGAATGTGCTATCTATGTCCGATATATTCCCCGAAAAGGTTAAGATAACCCAAACAACCCAGTCGGATATTGAGATCAAAAGACCGGATAACATAACCCCGCGTCCGCTTCTTTCAAACCTTGAAGCGATGGCAAAAATGACCCACGATAACTATAATAAAAAGCGCGAAGCGGACGGACAACCTGTTGAGTATCCCACATGGGAGGAGCTGCCCGACACGCTCAAATATTCAAACGTCAGACAGGCACGCGGTGTGTTCGCAAAATTGACACTCTGCGGATTATTCGTTTCCGATGAGGAGCTCCCCGAAAGAGAAGAAGTTATGGGATTCACGCCGGAACAGATTGAGATGCTGGCACTTGAAGAACACGACAAATGGATGTCCGAGAGGCTTGCCAACGGTTGGACACTGGGAGCAAAACGAGATGCCGTGGCAAAAACAACGCCGTACCTCATCCCCTATGCCTCTTTAACAGAGGAAATCAAAGACTACGACCGCGACGCCGTGCGAAACGTCTTCCCGATGCTCGCGGAGCTTGGACTGCGGGTGTATAGAACCGCTTAACCTTCTGATAAAAAACGAGGATACATATGATGAATCATTTGCCTTTTTATGCTTATAAGGGGAAAGAACCTTATATATTTATCAGCTATTCGCACAGGGATTCCGAAAAGGTGTTTTCGATTATCCGAAAATTCAATGAAAACGGATATCGCATCTGGTACGATGAAGGGATAGATCCCGGGAATGAGTGGCCGGACGAAATCGCGGCAGCACTTTGCAACTGTGCGCTTTTTGTCGTGTTTATATCGCCGCGTTCTATCGCTTCCGAAAACGTGCGGAATGAGATTAATTTTGCTTTGACAAAAAAGCTGCCTGTAGTCGCGATTTTCCTGGAAGAAACGGAACTGACTCCCGGAATGCAGCTGCAAATCGGGTCAAAGCAAGCGATAATGAAATACAACATGACCGACGATTCGTTTTTTTACAAATGTGAGACATCGTTTGAAAGAATCGGTTTAACACGAGAAGAGCCTGTGCCGATTAAAGCGGAACCTGTTAAAACAGAACCTGTTAAAACAGAACCGGTTATATCTGAGCCGATTAAACCGGAAATTAATTTTGAAATCCCGGAAAACGCCCTCCGCTTTGAACCGAAAGGCACTGCTGTTATAACCTTAAAAGACAAAACACAGTACACAGTATCTGCGAACGCGATGATGTTCTGCTCGAATCATGCTGCCATTAACGGTATGCAAAATGGATTTGTGTACAAAGACAATGCACGTTACACCTGCCTACCATTTTCGGAAATAAAAGAATATAAAAAACAAGTTGCATATGATTGGGATGACGAGGAATACCAAATATTAAAACTATATTCACCATTATACGTTATTGAAGCAAGTAAAAAAAGAGAACCCTTGTTGATTGATTTCTATAAATATGAGAGCATTGTTTTCGATATGTCACATACTTTTAACTCGGTTGCCGAGTATGCGTTGATAGAACGTATCGACGATGTTCCTCTTGTCGTGCCGACCGCCTCAATTTTACTTGAAGAATCTAATATCGAAAATGGTGGTCTTAAAATAAAATATCATCTTGAAATGCCTTTTAAAAATGAAGCGGCTATACAGATAAAAAGAATATTAGGCATGGAAGTTACCAATGTGGCTCTTGCTTCGGATCGTCCGAGAGATAATCGGCGCCATATTGAGATTACAGTAACAAAAAGAAACAATGAGACGATTAGCGATGAATTGTTCGGTTGGTTTTCCTTAATTGCTTTGACAAGAAAGGGCTTAATGCGTCTTGGCTTTGATAAAATAAAAAGAATAACTTTCATGTAGGTGTTTTTATGAATATAAAAAGAATCCTATCAATACTTTTAGCAAGCACTTTAATGCTATCACTATACGCCTGTTCAAACGATGTTCAGACAGTAAGTGAAAGCAGTGCTGTGCAGTTTATCGCCTCAAAACTTGAAGATAAAAAAACACGTCTTTATGTCTATAACGACTTTGAAGACGGGCAGAATTTTTTTACCCAAAAAGCTTTCATGGGCGATAATTACGGTATATATAACATTCCCGTAATGAACGAAGCTTCAGAAGGTGCGTATTCGGGCGAAACCTGCATATCAGCTTCAATCGACCTTAAAAAAGAGCCTTGGGGCGGCTATATGTTCATAAACGGCATTCTTAAAGAGGGTTCATCCGAGCCTGAACTTGATTTCGGCGACAGCCCCGATGCGAAGATAGACCTTTCGGGAGCTTCAAAATTTGTGTTCTACGCTAAGGGCGAAACAGGCAACGAAGAGGTTGAATTTTTAATCGGCGGTCTCGGAGATAACGGAAAGCCTTTCCCCGACAGTGCAAAATATTCAATGGGTTATAAAAATCTAAGCAGAAATTGGACAAAGTATGAGATAAACCTATCCGACCTTGATATGTCGGAAATCGGCTGCGGCTTCGCTTGGGTTACAAACGATACGGAAAATAAACCCGCGACAGATATAACGTTTTTCCTTGACGAAATGTATTATGAATTTGATGATAAGCCGATGTTCGTAAAAAGTTATGCCCCGAGAGATGTTGACGAAACGGGCGACTACGCAATCAATAACCTTGCATATGTTTATGACAATGCCTGTGCTTTAATTGCTCTGTCAAAAGCAGGAGATTACGACAAGGCAAAGAAAATCGCCGATGCAATGGTTTTTGCATCCGAAAACGACCGATATTACACAGACGGCAGGCTTCGCAACGCATATGCAAACGGCGACCCGCTCGGCACATGGTATAAGGATTATTATGCGGTATCATCATCAACAGGCAACATTGCTTGGGCGATTATAGCTTTGACCGAAGCACATAAATCCTTCCCGGACGATGATAAATATCTTGACACGGCAAAACGACTCGGCGATTTTGTGCTGACCCTGCAATCCGATACAGGAGGATTTACAGGAGGTTATGAGGGCTTTGAAGGACAGGAATTTCCCGTTACATATAAATCAACCGAACATAACATTGACCTGATTACGGCGTTTGCCAAGCTGTCAGAGCTAACAGGAGATGATAAATATAAAACCGCTTCCGAGAACGCAAAAGATTTTGTCATGTCAATGTATGACCCCGCTTTGCACCTTTTCTATACGGGGACGGAAGCAGACGGAGTTACGATTAATAAAGACGTTCTACCGCTTGACTGCAACACATGGGCGATACTTGCTTTGGGAGATGATTTTGCGGATGGAAAAGCGGTGCTTGCAGAAGTTGAAAAACAGTTTAATGCAGACGGCGGTTATGATTTTAATACCGACAAAGACGGCGTGTGGTTTGAGGGAACTGCACAGGTTGCACTTGCCTATAAGACTATAGGCGATGAGGCGAAATATAATAAAATACTTTCATTCCTTAACGAAAACACATCTGAAAACGGCAGTATCACCGCCGCCGACCGCGACTATATTACTACAGGCTTCACGGTCAGCGGAATGGACGATATGCCGTGGAGATATGCGAAACGCGAACACCTTGGGGCTACCGCCTGGCTTGCATTTGTGCAGTTGGGGGTGAATCCGCTTAGTGTGTAACGAAGAAATCGAAAAACTCGCAACGGCGATTTATGAAAGCTATAACAAAAAGCAAAAACTTAACACGGTAAGTTGGGCGGACTTGCCGGAGGAAACCCGCGAATTTAATCGTGCACAGGCACGGGCAATTAAGGGTAAGGTTTTTGATGCCGGGTTTAATATCGACGGCGGCGAATCACCGTTTCCTGCGATAGAAAAATTCGACGATGAAACCACCTTGTTTTTGGCGAAAAAGGAGCACGTCAGGTGGATGGAAGAACTGCTGTCACATGGCTGGACATATGCTCCTGTGAGGGATAACGTAAAAAAACACCACCCCTGCATAGTTCCGTTTGAAGAGCTTTCGGACGAAGAAAAGCAGAAGGATATTGACGTTATCGACAATATCATTCCGCTTTTAAAAAGCATAGGGCTCAGAGTATATCGGGATTTTAGCTATACTTGCGTTTTGAATGGAAACTAAAGAACTCCATGTGCAGGAAGAACGCGTTCACTTTTCAATGCTCTTCAAAAACTCTTTGAAATCCCTGTCAAGCAATTCCATTTCTTCCTTAGCGTTTTTGGCGTGTGAAGCTATGCAAACCTCGGCGAATTTGGTCTTGAAAATCCTTCTGATAACAAAATTCATAATCGAAACAGGACAAAACCTTATAATGTTCAGCTTGAAAGGTTCGATTTTAATCCCTGCCGCACTCATTTTACCGAAATTGCTTTTAAGTGATTTACTTATAGTCGTCAGAGCTTCCTTGTTTTCAGCGGTCGTGTAATTATCGCCGCCGTCAAAGTATATACCATTTGCAAGTGCGGTGACAAGTGCAACGTGTGACTTCTGCCACAAGTCCATATTTTTTGAAATTGCGGTCGGGATTTTCGCGGATTTAAAAAAATTTTGCACTGTAATAATGCTCGCCGGTATATTTCCGTCGATCTCGCCGATTGTCGTTTTCTGAATAATTGTCGGCGTGAGCATATAGTGCAAAACGCCGTTTTCAATACTGCCGCCCGCTCCGGGAAAACAGGGGATTAACCTGCCTCTGCCGATAATCTCCACAAATTTATCATAGCCGTTAAGGGTGTTCACCATTGGGATTATGTATGCATAGACGTTGCACCGAAGCTGATTCAATGCGGCTTCAATTTGATTATATCGAACCGTCACAAATACATAATCAAAAAGCTCATAACCGTCAGGTTCACCGATTATTCTGATATTTGCTTTTTTAACAGTGCCGTTTTCTTCATAAAGCAAGCCTTTTTCATTCAGTTCTTCAAGCCGTTTTGAACGTGC
>JAISIC010000045.1 GCA_031262225.1 Ruminococcus sp.
GTTATCAATAAAATAGGGAAACTCCTTGATATTCTAAGAACGGATTCTTCAATTGCACGTTTAATATACATAACGCAAAACCTCGACTTTTCTAAAGTGTACTTTTATTATAGACGATAAAGTCATAAATGTCAAGCTTTTTTTGTAAAAATACCCTTCAGCTTTTTATAAAGGTATAATATATGGAAGAAATGTTAAAAACAGAATATAAGGTTTATGTTGACGTGCTTGAGCTTCATGATAAGACAGGGCTTATAACGCCGCTCGGCTTTATTTGGGAGGACGGGCGGAATTACCCGGTTGACGGGGTTGTCGATATCCGAAAGGCGGCGAGCCTGAAAGCCGGGGGGATTGGTCTTCGCTATACGGTGAAGATCGGCGGCAATCTGAAATTCATGTTTTTGGAGGAAGACAGCGGCGTCCGCAGGTGGTTTATGGAAAGAAGATAATAGCAATATTTACATTTTGTTCTCAAATAGCTTCAATTTGAATACTTATATTGACGTGTTTGCGCGCGTGTGATATAATCAAATTAAGATATACATAAGGGGACGTGCAGATATGAAAAGTCGAATTACAGCGAGTGTTTTAGTTATAGCTTTAGGGCTTGCAGGGTGTGGTGTACCCGAAGCGGCAGAGGTAATGGCAACAACCGAAACAACAATGACAACAACACCTACAACATCAACACCTATAACGACTGTAACAACAACTGCACCTATAACGACTGTAACAACAACTGCACCGCATATCACAACAACGGAAGTGACAACAATTGATCCGCGTGAAGAAATCTACGCTATAGATTTCCCGAAAGAATTTTCTTGCGAAGTATGGTCACAACCGCCGTTTTTAAAAGTGCCGGATGAGCTTTATGATGTAGAAATTTCAGATGAAGCCGAAAAACTTTACAACGATTATTTAGCATTTGCGAAAGAAAATGTCGGAGATAATGAAGCCGAATATCCGCCGGGATATATGGACGGCCGTTTTCAACATTACCCGGCAGGTCAGACGGTATACGGGCTTGTTGACATTGACAGCGACAGTGTGCCTGAGATTTTCAAATTTTTCACAATGGGATATATGGGTTCGTGTTATATTGATTTTTATGATCTATATTCAAAAGAGATTCTGGCAGAAGGAGTTCCTGAGTTTAACAGGGACGGACTTACATATTTCGGTAAGAATGAAAAAGGAAATTTAGTGATTTGTTCGGGTTTTTTACATTCAATTCATTACGGAATGATTGCATTTCAAGAAATGATATACGATAAAAATGCCGCAACAATAAAACTGCAAACTATCAATAATTTTCAAGCACATTTTGAAATGACCTACGGTTACCTCAACTGCATAGGTTATGAAGTAAACGACTTCGGTATAAGCGAACGCGAAACGGGGTCTTATATACCGCGTGCCGATTTTGAAGCCGCATATCGTGAATTTTACGACACTATAGACTTCGATGTATACTGGATTTGCGGTGATATTCTCTACCACGGTGCGGAAGAGACGGAATATAAGGGCAAGATAGCCTATGAGAAGTATATCGAATTTACACGCAATAGTTGAGCTTGTTACTGATTTAGATTTTGTTGATGTGGAGTAAAGATATGAAAAGACGTTTTATTGCGGGTTTATTGGTTATAGTTTTGGGGCTTACCGGGTGCGGTTCTCCCGAAGCGGAGGAAGTGATAGTAACAACTGATGTTACAACAACAACCGAAACAACAACAACGACTACACCGCATATCACAAAACCCGAAGAAATAACAACCGCAACAACACCGGAATTTCCCCGTGAACTTTACGAAGTTGAATTCCCGGTTGAATTCTCCGATAACTACACTATAAATAATTACATTATTCCGTTAAGTGATGAAGATTATGAAACAGAGATTTCGCCCGAAGCTCAGAAGCTTTTTGATGATTATTTTGCGTTTGCAACAGAACAAATAGAAGCCGAAAAGCCCGATCATCCCGAATATCCGACTTATTATGAAGACGGTATGTTTCATCATTATCCCGCAGGGTATACTACATACGGGCTTGTGGACATTAACAGCGACGGTGTGCCGGAAATTTTTAAGTATTTCGCATATTCCGATCCGACTTCTGTAAAGATTTACTTTTACGATTTGTATACAAAAGCTCTGCTGACAGATGAAGATATATATGGGTTCAATCCTCGCGAAGGTGCTACATATTTCGGTAAAAACGAAGATGGTAATCTGTTGATTTGTAGAGGTAATCAACACTCAAATTATGAGGGTTTTATCTATATCGCAGAACTTTTGATTGAAAAGGATACAGAAAAACTTGCTTATAATGAATCATTCCGTGCGAATTTCGGTATAATTGATTACGTATTTTATTGTTGTGGTTATTCAATTAACGGCGAAAAGTTCGGATATGACTACAAAATTCCCGCCGACGAATTTGAAACCGCTTATCGTGAATTTTACGATGCTATAGACTTCGATGTTTACTGGATTTGCGGTGATATTCTCTATCATGGCGCGGAGGAGACGGAGTATAAGGGCAAAATGGCTTATGAGAAATATCTTGAATTAACAAAAATGCAAGAATATTTAGATGAAAATTCAAGCTATGCCGCTAAAATATTGATAGATGACTTAAACAATGACGGAATTTCTGAAGCAATTTTAATTTATTCATGGACAACAACACTTGCTTACTACTTTGACGGTGAAATAAAGGAAATCACAGCAGAGGGAAATTGGGGCGGTTTTCTTGAGGGCGGCGGTGCACCGTTATATTATAATAAAAAGACTGATGTATTATTAGCAGAGAGCACATACAGCAAATATTATAATTGTAGTTTTTATGCTTTTTCAGACGGTGATTACAAATTATCGCACGAGTATACTTACAGAGATTTAATAACACCTTGGGATGTTGATAAATGGAATGAATCAAAGAGATTTGATGAAATGTTGGATTCTTATGAACTGACTATTGATGATTTGTATGAACTTAGCGAAAGCGAAATATATGGGATTGCTTGGAATGAAGGCTTTTTTGACCGGAGAGATCAATATTTGGCTGACGAAATGGAAGTAACCGAAGCAGAGTGGCGAAAGTTTATTAACGATTTTGAAAACGATGAGAACACTATTTTACTATGTCCCGATAATGCTGATTTAGATTTTGTTGATGTGGAGTAAAGATATGAAAAGACGTTTTATAGCGGGTTTATTGGTTATAGTTTTGGGGCTTACCGGGTGTGGTGTACCCGAAGCGGAGGAAGTGATAGTAACAACTGATGTTACAACAACAACCGAAACAACAACAACCGAAGCGACTACAACGACGGCAAAGGCTACAACAACAACGACAACTACAACAACAATAGCTGAACCCGCAGATGAAAAAACATTCCCGATAATCGACGGTTCAACCTCAACAATCAAACTTGATGCATATATTCGTGCGAAAGTGTTTGGGATTTCTATTCAAGACGCTTCATACAATATATTCAATACAACGCACAGCAAAACTTTTGAAGCGTTCGAGAATCTTGTAAACGGCAAAGCTGATGTTGTGCTTTCCGTGCCCCTTGCCGATGAGCAAAAAGCGTATGCCGAAGAAAAAGGTTTTGAATATGAAGCCGTTCCTGTCGCGATGGAAGGGTTTGTTTTCCTTGTGAACCCCGAAAACACTGTTCAGAGTTTAACACAGGAACAGATAAGAAAAATCTATTCCGGTGAAATTACAAACTGGAAAGAACTCGGCGGAGAAGACGGCGAAATTCTGCCTTACCAGCGTAACGGCAATTCCGGTTCTCAAACATATATGAGAGCCTTTATGGGCGATACACCGCTAACCTCTGCACCAAAATCACTCGTTCAGGGCGAAATGGGTGCTGTTATTTCAATGTTTGAAAATTACGATAATTCGATAAATGCCATAGGTTACAGCGTTTATTCCTATGCAGCGGCGTTCGCGGCAAACGAGGGAGCATTTTCATTTGTAGAAATCGACGGCATTAAACCATCTCGCACGACCTTCATTGACGGTACATATCCGCTTTTGTCCGAAACATACGCTTTTTATAAAAAAGGCACAACCGATAAATCTGTGCTTGACTATATTGAACTAATCACTTCCGAAAAAGGGCAGAAATATGTTCTTGAAGCGGGATACATTCCGGTTATGGACATTGAAATTCCCCCTGCATACACGCTTTACGAGGCAAAAGGAACAGGACCGGAAAAGCCCGAAACAATCAACCGCGATAAATATTATCTACAGCTCACTGATTACGGGCGTGACAACACTCGCCCGCAAGGTTTCCTTAAAGACATGGCATTTGAAACGGAGATACAGGCGTGGATTGATGAGACAATAGATAATCTTCCTGAATGGGTAGAAGATGACGATATATATTATTCTTCTTATATTGAAAACGGTCTGCTCGGAATAAGTGTCGGAGACCACGGCTATAACGAATATGCCATGATGAATCAACTATATGGCGGTGCGGCGGTTTTTGATATTATAAATAATAAAAAAATCGAGAATTTCTCTGATTTGTTCTATAAAGATACCGATTTTATGCTTGCAATAAATAAAGTTATTGCGTATGACATTAGATCAGCGGCTGATATGGTATACACTGATTACACAATGAAATGCGACTTTTTCGGACTTTGCGAGGGTTTTTCATTTGACCTTGATGAAATTCATATGCCGGAAGATAATGCATTTTTCGGCTTTCCGGCAAGTTTTTTTATAAGATATTATAGAGATTCAGATTGTCTGGATTTCAAAGAATACTTAACTCCGGGATTTGCCGAGCAGGTAGAATTTATAGAGTTTGAACCTGAAGTAAATTCATATCAAGAATTTTTCTACGAAAAAGACGGGCATATGTATATATATTATGACTATCCTGACGTTGAAAACGACCGCGAACTACCCGAAAACATTATGATTGAAGAAGCGTTTGATGCTTATTATGCAGATGGCAGATATGAAAACGGAACTCAGCGTGTACACATTGAAGGTAATTTTGTTGGAATTACAATTAATTACGAAGGACCCGGGGATTATTATTGTTCTCTTCAGCACAAATTCATTGAAACAAGCGATCTTTTCAAAGACGGATTTATTGAGCATTTAACGATTGCTCCGGAAGAAAAGAATCCTGATAATTTAACCGCGGAGGAGATTTTTAATACCCTTTACAAAGAATGGCCTGATAATGGTTACTCTTTACGTCGAATGGTTACACTAATCAACGAGCCAAACGAGGACGGGTATATAGTTATAGAAGGCTATGATGCCCCAAAACTTCGCATTGACAAAACTTGGCTTAAAGACATTTACCAATAAAATTTTCTCCCAAACACCTTGAAAAATGCTAAAATATATAGTATAATTAAACTATGAATGTTTACGGAGGATTTTTATGTTAAAAGTTTTCAATGTCAGCACAATCGAGCTTGACGATATTGATGCCGCAATTGGCGATCTTGAACAGGGCATTAACGAAAACACACTCCGAAAAAACAGCGCGGGGGTTATTACCTGTCACGCAGATTACATAGAAGAGGGCATTGTTAAAGCCGTTTCAGAGTGGTTTTCCTTCCCCATTGTCGGCATAACCGTCAAAACAAGTGCAAATTTAAGCGAATTTTCCGAGTTTATGCTTACTCTGACCATTTTCACTTCGGATTCAGCAGAGTTTGCGGCGGCTTTGACAGCTCCCGTGAACGGCGATTCGGCTGAAAATATTAAAAATACATATCAAGATGCTGCAAAGGGTCGCAAGCCCGCTCTTGCCCTCCTGTTCCCGGGGCTTCTTACGCCCGTTTCGGGAGATTTTTACATAAATGCTCTGTCAGATGTTGCCGCAGATATTCCGATTTTCGGTGCGGTATCGGTTGACCATACTGCGGATTACAGCAGAAGCCGGGTTATATACAGCGGAGAAAGCTACACCGATTGTGCGGCTATGCTTTTGATGTTCGGCGAGAGAATTAAACCTAAATTTTTCCTCGGAACGCTTCCTGTCAATATCATCAACCGTGAAAAATCTGTGGTTACATCCGCTGACGGAAGCCTTCTCAAGACAATAAATAACATTTCGGCAAGAGATTATTTTGCCTCTGTCGGGGTTACGGAAAATGCCGACGGAACCCTTGTCGGGCTTAATATGTGCACACTTTCGATTGATATAGGCGACGGAACGCCCCCCTTCATACGTGCCATATTCTCGACCACCCCCGAAGGTTATGTTGCCTGCGGCGGAGACATTCCCGTCGGTTCAAAAATCAGTATCGCTTATATCGAGACAAAAGATATTATCGAAACGGATAAAAAGCTTATAGATTCGGAATTTAATTCCGTCAGCGATTCGCAGTTCATTATGTTTTTCTCGTGTATCGGAAGATTTTTCGTTCTCGGTTATGAAAGCAAAGCGGAGATGGAACTCATTAAAAATGCAGAACCGAAGACGCTGCCGTTTTCAATGAGTTACGCAGGCGGGGAGATATGCCCTGTTTATAACCGCGAAGGAAAGCTTATCAATCGTGCACATAACCACACCATTATCGGCTTGGCATTTTGAATCTATAAAAGAAATATAACAGGTACTATATGGAGAATACAGATATAAATCAGCAGATTAAGGAGCTGACAAAAGAGCTTAAGAAGACAAAACGTGAGCTTGCTGCAGCGACCGAAACGATTCTGCGTAATCGTGAAACCCACGAAACACGGCAGCTCCTCCTCGGAATAGCCGAAAAAGAAAAGACGATGCTCGAGCATTTTATGGGGTTAATCCTATCAAACTGCCCGGATATCATCCTGCTTTTTGATGCAAAGGGCAAACTGCTTTATTATACCGATGCGTTCCTTTCGGTTTCAAATTCGTTAAACGCTGCTTATCTTCGCAGCATTGACTTTGAGAAGCTTCTTCGCGGTTTCGTTTCAGAAGATATGGTTGATGCATTAAGGAATATTTTCAGCTGTTCGGAGCTTGTTAAAAAGAACTTCGAGCTCACCGAGCATATTAACTTCTCGGGCAGCGAGGAGCGTTCATACAGCGTTCAGATTACCGCTATGACAGACAATGCGGGAGCGGCAAGCGGTGCAATGATCTTCTTTTATGATACAACCGAGCTTCTTTTGGCAAAACAATCTGCCGAACGTGCGAACGAAGCAAAAAGCAGCTTCCTTGCGACCATCTCCCACGAAATCAGAACCCCGATGAACGCCGTTTTAGGTCAGCTCACAATGATTCGAGATACCGAGCTGACAGACAGGCAATATGCCCTTGTTTCGGGAATAGAAAAATCATCCAAAAATCTTCTCGGGCTGATCAACGACATTCTTGATTTCTCGAAAATCGATGCCGGCAAGCTTGATATTGTTTATGACTGGTTTGATCTTGTCGCGGTAATCGAGCATATTCGCTCTATCTTCACAGTTTTAATCGGCGAAAAGGGTTTGGATTTCAAAATCACAATCGAAGACGAAATGCCGCCCTGCGTTTGGGGAGACGAAAAGCGCGTCAATCAGGTTATTACAAATCTGCTTTCAAACGCTATGAAATACACGCCCGAAGGCAGTGTTGAGCTTGTTATCAGCCGCCAAAATAACGGCGAAACGAAGGCGTTATTGAGTTTTACTGAACCTTCCATATGGTCATTTGCGGTTAAGGACACGGGCATCGGAATCCGCACCGAAGAGAGGGACCGCCTCTTTAAGCCGTTTGAACAGCTTGACAAGATCAAAAATAAGAAGGTCACCGGCACGGGGCTCGGGCTTGTTATCACCAAAAATCTCTGCGAGCTTATGGGCGGGACTATTGCGGTTGAAAGCGTTTACGGTTCCGGCTCGAAGTTTACAATCGCACTGCCCTTTAAAGAGGGCGAGCTTTCGAATATTAAAACCGATCAAGAGGTTTCACAAAGCTTCACGGCACCCGATGCAAAGGTGCTTATCGTTGATGATATCGAAATTAACATTGAAATTGCACAATTTCTTCTTGAAAGCTCCTTTGAAATCAAGTCGGATAAGGCGACAAGCGGCATGGAAGCACTTTCATTGTGCGAAAAGGTTAAATATGACATTATCTTCATGGACCACATGATGCCCGGGATGGATGGAATCGAAACGGTTCATAAACTTCGCAAATCTCAAGATTCGGGCGGTCTGAACGCTTCAACACCGGTTATCGCCCTCACGGCAAACGCCATAAGCGGGGTTGCCGAAATGTTTTATCAAAACGGATTTAACGGTTTTGTTTCTAAGCCGATGGATGAAAGCGGACTATCAAAAGCACTTCTGCCCCTGCTTCCGCCTGGTAAAATCATAATGAAATCGTAATGAAATAAGGGGGTTATACTATTTTAAATGTATTTTTACGTTCGATATTAGCCGGTCTCGCCATTGCTGTGGGCGGGACGGTCTTTTTGTCGGTTGAAAATCGTTATCTCGGCGCGTTTTTGTTCGCAGTCGGGCTGTTTGCAATCCTAATTCGCGGTTATAAACTCTTCACCGGGGCAATAGGCTATTTTTGGGAGCGTGATCGCCGTTATAAGCTTGAATGTGCGGTAATCTGGGCAGGCAACCTTTTGGGCACTTTCATCGGCGGCGTTGCCATGCGGTTTACAAGAATTATCACCATAACAGAACGTGCTCAGGGGCTTGTTGACACGAAAACAGCCGACAATCCTCTTTCAATCTTCATCCTTGCGATTTTTTGCGGAATGCTCATGTACCTTGCGGTTCACGGTTGGAACAACACCGACAAGGGTGCTGTGAAGATTGTTGCCTGTGCCGTGCCGGTTGCGGTCTTCATCCTCTGCGGGTTCGAGCACGTCATCGCCAATATGTTTTATTTTTCGCTCACCCTCGCTTGGGGAAACCCCTTAGTCTGGTTCTATCTCCTGCTTATGACAATCGGCAACGGTGTCGGGGCATGGATTTTGTCATTACCGATATACATATTAGAAAATAAGAAAAATGATTAGTCAAATTGCACAAATAAATATCCAATATTTGTGCAAGCATACAAATTCACAATTTTAGTAAAAAAAATATCATTTTTCTATTGACAAAACTATAATAATGTTATATACTAATAATCAGAGGAAACAAACACTAAATTTTGCAGTTAAAGTTACGTAAAAGTTTTCATTAAGTTACGAAAAAATGAAGATAACGTTTAAGGCAAAATTTTAAGAAATCTTTAAAGAAGGGGAGCGGCTCCGATGGACAATTTTCGCGGTAAACTCCTCAAGGGTTTCACGCTGATAGAAATGATAGTCGTTATTGCGATTATCGGTATTCTGTTTACCACCATGACCTTCGCTGTTTCGCTGATAGTCCGCGACTCAAACATTGAAGCCGCGAACACCTCAGCAAGGGATGCACTTACATACGTTCAAGACTGGCTTATAGATCTTGAAGTGAAGAATATAGACCTTGATATGTTTGTGGATTCCGGAGCGAATTTGCACGGCGGCAAAAGATACTTCCAGATTGTTTCTTCAAACTGTGTTGCGTCAACCACCGGGAATGTTACCCTCATATCGGGCGATCCGTTTAGTGCCGTCAGCTTTTCCAAACAGACACTCACCCCTAAGATGGAAGAACGACTGAATGCACTTTCAAAAACCATTCCTCAAAGCTTCAACGGCAAATGGCGGGTTATAGTCAATGCAGACGACTACACAGCGACACTTGCATATTGGCAGAAGGGCGACATCGCAACAAATCATGTTTTAGGAACATCGGGAATATTGTTTTCATGGATGGATAATCAAACAGCGTTTGACATTAAGATGAACGATCAAAGAACAATTACAGCAGCAAATGGCATTTTCTTGGGAATCTACCCGCACGGACCGTTCGGCGGTTAAAAACTTTTTGGCTACAAAGCGTGGCGAACACGTTTTATAGATGGATAAGGAACCCTCCTTATCCGGGTAAAAAAATATCCAATTTATTATAAGGAGGAAATTCTTTATGAAGAATTCCAAGCTCAAGGGCTTTACCCTTGTTGAATTAATCGTGGTTATCGCTATCATCGGCGTACTCATGGCTATCCTCATTCCTAACCTCATCACTTACATCAATGATGCAAGAACAACAACAGCTAACTCCGGCGCAAACCAAGTTTTCATGAACGCTTCTGCTTATGCAACAAAGTCTCTCGTTGCAGGTAAACCTCATGCTGACGGTAAGTATCAAAACACTGTTGCCATCGCTTCAGCTAAAGTTGACGATGACTTCTCCGGTGGCTTTGATGAAGGCAAATTTGCTACATCTATGAGTTCTTACCTCGGTGACCTTGCTGACGGAAGCAGTTGGGGCGTTTACTTCAAAAGCGGTAACATAACAGGTGCTGTTTGGGCAAAATCATCCACTGATCCTATCGTTGGTGCTTATCCTATCGCTCGTAACCCCGGTCAAAACGCAGTAGCTGCTAACAACTTTGCTTCTGTTTACGGCGGAACTGATTGGTACAATGATTAATTAATTAGTTGAATTAATTAATTAATCAAACAAATTAAATCAAAAACCGCTCTGTGTAAAACAGAGCGGTTTTGGTTTGGGTTGAAAAGGGGTTGACAGGAGTAATTTCTTGTGGTATAATGGGGGAGAGGTATAAATAACGATTAAGAATTGCAGAATAAGGAAGACTATGTTAGAATTAAAAACCGACTTCATTCCATGCCACGATGTCGTCTTTTCATTGATGTTTGAGGACAGCGAACTTTTTAAGGAACTTGTAAAATCCGTCACGGGGAAAGACATTGAACTCATTGACGAGCCATTTTCGCAAGTGAGCAAACGCGAACGCGTAACTTTGTCATCAATCCGGTTTGACCTTTTCGCAAAAACAACCCAAGGCGTTTTTTCGATTGATATGCAAAGGAGAGTGGATGACAACCTTGTTAATCGCATCATTTTCTATGCTTGTCGAATGATTTCATCGCAAGATGTTTCAAGGATGCAGTATTCAAGTGTGCTTCCCGCGAATGTTTCTTTCATAATGTCGGAAAAAGAGTCTTCCGAAAACAAAAATGCCGTCAGATATGTAAAAACCGCATATACTGATACGGGAGAACCATTCTCCGACCTTCTTAATATCGCACTTGTTTATGTTCCGACCGTGTTAAAAACTACTCCGCCGGATTCCGCGATACACATTTTCTCCGAATTTTTCTCAATTAAAGAGATTAACGATGCTGAAAACTTTGAAAATAAATACAAAAATAATGATTTGGGGGTAAAACTTATGGAAAGATATAATACAGTTGTTTTTAACGAAGAGGCGCTCAAGGCATTTGCTAAAGAACCTTATTTTACCGATAAGTACACTGAAGAACGTAACAAAGAAATAATAAGAGAACTCTCTCCGATTGTTCCCTTGGAAAAATTAGCTTCAGCACTTAAATTATCCTTATCTGAAGTTAAACGCCTTGCAGAATTATAATAACACAACGAGTGTTTGAGTTTAATAAATCTCTTCAATCGGCGGGGCAGTTGTTTCAAAAGTTTCTTCAAGTAGTTCGAGCGGCGGTTCAGGCTGTTCAAGTGTTGTTTCTGTTTCTGTTTCCTCAGTTGCAGCTGTTGTCAGTCCCACAGGACCATATCGGAGGTTGTTTATATAGTCAATAAGCATCTGCGTGTTAGCCGCGAAGATGTTGTTCACAAAAAGAACGTCGGTGATGCCCTCTTGTTTCATGTAATCAATCGCGTTCATTCCGAAAAAGCGAATGTCAATCACATAAATTTCTTCAAAATAAGGAATTAAAGACGGGATTAAAGCATTGCCGAACGACTCTTTGAACACACAAAGTCTTTTACCGTTCTTGTTTTCGGTCGTAACCTTGATGTGCTTCGCATCCGAACCGATGAACATTTGATAACCCTTTTCAGAGGTCGAAGTCTCGTATATAAGGCTTCCGTAACCTTCCGAAGCAAGCGTGTCGTACTTGAAAAACTCGGTTTTATAGGGCAGGGGCTGAATGTAATAGTCAAACCGTTCCGGCGATTCTAAGATTTTTATATCGTTTGTGTAACCGTAAAGAGAGCCGACATAACCCTCGCGGCTCTTTTTTTCGTAGTCGGAAATGGGCTGAACCGGTTCGCCCAAGGTTTCCGCAAAGGCGATTGAAGCATAATAAGCCCCAAGCTGTGCCCAGTGGTGGTCGGTTTTGAGGTAGATATCTTCATCGGTGTGCGAAGCAAGCACGCTGTAAGCATCAATGGGCGTCACGCCGACCAAATTTTCATAGATATAGTTAATCTGGTTAAGTTCCGAGTTTGAATATTCAGCATACTGATCCGGCAGATAAAATTCAACTGCCGTGGGAACGACCATGCTGTAAACATTAATGCCCTCGCCTAACTGTACCTTATAGGCATTAAGCACATCGGCATAATATTTTCCCTGAACGCGATTGCCGCCGAAAAGCATGAAACTTCTGTCACCGATGGTTACTATGCCGTTGTTATCAAACTCGAGGGAGTCGGTCTCCGGCTCGGTCTCGGCGGGTTCTGTTGCCGCTGTTACAGACCCTAAAGGGTCGCCTTCTCCACCCGGTTCATTTCTGCCATATTCAGGGGTAAGGTCTGCAACACTCGGCGGTTCAGTTCCGTTTTGGGGAGCTGTTTCACCCTGTTCCGGTTCTGTCGCGACAATCTGAACATTTCCGTGAAACTTGATGTTGTCCTGCCTTATACCCTCAAATTCTTTCAGTCGGCTTGAAAGCTTCAAGATATTGTCGCGAAAAGGCACGGTGTCGGCAAACCATAAAGTTAAATCTCGTGTGAAAGAGCCGTTAAGATAACTTTCCGTTGTAAACTTCGGGAACGGGGCAAGCGGTCGGTTTTCTGTCTCACTTCGCTCCGGTCGCGGCAAAAAGATAATCGAAAGCGACAAAAAGACCAAAACGGTCACTAAAACTATAAGGACATAAAAATATTTTCGCTCTAATTTTCTGTTCATAATTAAAACCTAAAATAAAGAAACGGATTGTTTGTGTCGCCGACAAGGAGAATTGAAGAGATAACAAGAACAGTGATTGCGGCGGCGGTCTGCCCGAAAAGGTAGATATTCTGTGCGATTGCACTTTTTTTGTGTGTGAAAAACTCTTTGAGTTTCGGGATGATCGGCAGACAGAAGATAACAGCAATGGCAATAACGAAAATGTTGTTTAAGAAAGTTGTTTTCGTGATTTCGTCAATGAGTTTGACATTACTACCGCCGAAATTGAACATGGCAGATAGATATACCCCGAGCCTTGAAAGGTCGGTGAAGTAAAAGAGTGACCAGCCCAAAACCGCCGCGAAAAGGAGATAGATATGCGAGAAAATTTTAGGAATCTTCTCTAAAACCTTGCCTAAGAAGAGGTTTTCGATGATAATTAATACCCCGAAATAACAGCCCCAAAGTATGAAGTTCCACGAAGCACCGTGCCATAAGCCGGTTAAAAACCAAACAATAACAAGGTTTAAGTATTGGTGTTTTCTGTTGCCGCCAAGTGGGATGTAGACATATTCGCGGAAGAACGAGCCCAAGGAGATGTGCCATCGCCGCCAAAATTCGCGTGCCGAGCGGGCGATATAAGGATAGTTGAAGTTTTCAAGGAAGGTGAAGCCTGCCATTCGCCCCATGCCGATTGCCATGTCGGAATAGCCGGAAAAGTCAAAATATATCTGGAGCGTGAACATTAAGATACCGAACCACGCAGCGGCGGTGCTTTGGGGAACGGCGTTTGATAAAATCCCGTCGGCAATTCCGCCGACACTGTTCGCTATAATAACCTTTTTTCCAAGCCCGATGAGAAATCGGATTAAACCTTGTGAAAAGTTAGAAATGCTTATATCTCTGCGTTCAATCTGCCGTTCGATAGTGTCGTAACATACAATCGGACCCGCGACAAGTTGGAAGAACATGGATATGTACATCATGAACTTTAAAAATGATCGCTGTGCCTTGACCTTGCCGCGATAAACATCGACGATATAGGATATTGACTGGAAGGAATAAAAGCTTATGCCGATGGGCAGATCAAGTTCATGAACGGGGAGAGCTAATCCTGTAACGGAGTTAAATGTCTGTGTAAAGAACGCACCGTATTTGAAGATGGCTAAAAGCCCGAGATTCACGGCAAGTGATGCCGCAACCCCGAGCTTTGCAGTTTTTTTCCCGAAATGTTTGGATATAAAAAGCCCGTTAAAGTAATCCGCCAATGTTGAACCGACGAGGAGCAAAACCCAAACAGGCTCACCCCACGCGTAAAAAACAAGCGAAAAGATAACGAGGACGATGTTTTTATAGGTCAGATTGCGGCTGAGAAAATAAAATATGAAGAACAGCGGCAAAAATGCATAGATGAAGATTAATTCTGAAAAGACCATATTATCCGGCTTTAGCTACATTTGTTACACTGGTTTCCGATACGGAGACTTTTTCAATTTCAGCACCGAGAGCACGAAGCTTTCCGGCTATGTCCTGATAGCCGCGTTCAACGTGAACGATGGAATCAATTTCTGTGACACCGGATGCGGCAAGCCCTGCGACAATCAGCGCAGCTCCTGCTCTGAGGTCGGGGGCGTTCACCGGAGCACCCATGAGTTTCCCGACACCGTCGATAACGGCAACCTTGCCGTCAACGGAGATTTCCGCCCCCATTCGACGAAGTTCGTCAACGTAACGGAAACGGTCGTCGAAGATATCCTCGGTGATGATGCTTGTCCCTTCGGCAAGGCACAAAAGCGTTGCAACAAGGGGTTGCATATCGGTGGGGAAACCGGGGTGGGGTGCAGTTCTGATATTTGTTTTAAGAAACGGACCTTCGGTGGTCACACGAATGCTGTCGTCAAATGTTTCTATATTAACGCCTATCTTCTCAAGGCGATTTGTAATCGTTTCAAGGTGCTTGGGGATAACGTTTTTAATAAGGACATTCCCGCCTGTAACCGCTGCGGCAACCATATATGTGCCTGCTTCGATCTGGTCGGGGATAATGGAATAGGTGCTGCCGCGAAGATATTTCACGCCGCGGATTTTAATTACATCTGTGCCCGCACCCATGATTTCAGCGCCCATGGAGTTTAAGAAGTTTGCTACATCGACAATCTGCGGCTCTTTCGCAGCATTTTCGATAACTGTCAAGCCATTGCCCTTAACAGCCGCAAGCATAGTGTTTATCGTTGCTCCGACAGTGACAAGATCAAAGAATATCGGTGCACCTGTAATTTCTTCAGCGGTGATATCGATCATACCATGGTCAAGTGCAGTTTGTGCACCTATCGACACAAAAGCCTTAATATGTTGGTCGATAGGGCGATCGCCCAGATAACATCCGCCGGGCATTGAAACTCTGGCGGTTTTATATTTGCCAAAAAGCGAACCCAAGAAATAATAAGAAGCACGCATAAGCTTTGCAAGGTCGTAAGGCACAACGGTGCTTGTTATATTCGTTGCATCTATCTTAACGCTGCCTTTGCCCAAATCTTCAATCTTCGCACCGAGTTCGGCAAGAATTTTGAAAGCAACGTCAACGTCGGATATTTTAGGAACATTTTCGAGTATGCAGGGCTCATCGGATAAAATAACGGCAGGAATTATAGCTACAGCAGCATTTTTCGCTCCGCTTATTTCAACTTCGCCGCAAAGCTGTCTGCCGCCTTTTATAATAAATTTTTCCAATGTTTTAATCTTCTTTTTCTATAAAGTAGTTCTGATTTGCCGAGTATAGTTATATGCAGATATTTTTGAAAAATTCGTAAACACCTTTAAATACCCACTATTACAGTATACCATAAAGTGAATTAAAAGGAAAGTATTTTTATGAAAAAAATAATGACAGTTTAATTACGAATTATTGTAAAAGTGTTACAAGGATGTAAACGCTGTTATATAAGCGTGACCTTTTTAATGACCTGCGGAGTGACAGGGCGATCGTTCATCCCTGTTTTTGTCGCCGCGATTTCATCAACAGCTTCCAAGCCTTCGATAATCTTGCCGAAAGCCGCATAGTCCCCGTCAAGATGGGGAGCATCGGCGTGCATAATGAAAAACTGGGAAGAGGCGCTGTCCTTCATTGCCGAACGTGCCATGGAAAGCACACCGCGAGAATGACGAAGGTCGTTTTTCACACCGTTTGAACGAAACTCACCCTTGATTTTATCCTTCGCACCGCCCATGCCTGTGCCTTCCGGGTCGCCGCCCTGAATCATAAATCCGGGGATAACGCGATGGAATATCAGTCCGTCATAAAATCCTTCTTTTACAAGCTTTTCAAAGTTTGCAACAGTTATCGGTGCAACATCGGGATAGAGTTCCGCTTTCATTGTCTTTCCGTTTTCAAGTTCAAATAGTACCATTTTTATACTCCTTCTCTTTTCACGCCGAGTGTAACCTTTTCGGTATTAATATCCCACTCTGTGACGTGCTCTGTATCAATCTGCCCGATGATAATATCTTCCGCAAGGCAGGCTTTAAAAATTATTTCGCGGTTTTTGTCCATAAGCCCTGCGATTTTGTCATTTTCGTTTACATATACTTTGATTCTGTCCATAACATCAAAATCAGCTTTTTTACGCATAGTCTGGATTTTACTTATTATCTCGTTGATGAAGCCTTCTTCAACAAGCTCATCGGTCAAAGTAGTGTCGATTGCAACTGTAATACCGCCGTCAGACTCTGCAAAATATCCGTCGGTTTGTTTGGTATCTATTAACACGTCGTCGGAATAAAGCCTGACTTCACCGGAAGTAAGGGGGAGGACCAAAACACCGATGCTGTCAAGCTCGGACTTTGCTTTGACACCGTCAATCTCCGAAAGTGCCGTTTTTATTTCGGCAAGCTGTTTTCCGGATTTGGGACCGACAGTTTTAAGCTGCGGTTTGAAGCTATAGGAGATGAATTTGTCGGTGTCATCTGTGAAGATGACGGTCTTGATATTGAGCTCTTCCTTTATTATTTCTGTAAAGTCTTTGGATAAAACTGTCTGTTCTTCGGGCAGTTTAATGAATATCTTAGACAGCGGCTGACGATTTTTGAGTGCCGAGCCGTTTCTGCAAGCACGCCCGAGGGTGACGATCTTCAAAACTGCATCCATGTTATCTTCAAGAGCAGTATCAATAAGCTTTGAATCACTTTCCGGGAAGAGGGAAAGGTGCACAGAAAGCGGTGCCAAGCTATCAACGGTACGCACGATATTTTGATATATAGAGTCGCTCATGAATGGTATCATGGGTGCAGAGCACTTGACAACAGCAACAAGGGCGTTCCAAAGCGTGCGGTAGGCGTTTATTTTATCCTGTGAAAGTGTAGTTGCCCAGAAGCGTTCACGCGAACGGCGAACATACCAGTTAGAAAGATCGTCTGTAAAGCTTTCTATAACCTTGCAGGCTTCGGGGATTCTATACGCCGCGAGATTTTCGTCAACAGCTTTAATCATCGACATCTGTTTGGAAGTAATCCATCTATCCATGACGGACGGGTCTTTTGTTTGATATTTTGTAGGGTCGAAGCCGTCAATCTCGGCATACATAACGT
Source organism: Ruminococcus sp. (assembly GCA_031262225.1). GTDB lineage: Bacteria > Bacillota > Clostridia > Oscillospirales > Ruminococcaceae > JAISGY01. The sequence continues at coordinate 17,561 of JAISIC010000045.1, forward strand.
AAAAAGCGTAGGTGTTCCAGAGTGTGCCCAAGAACTTCGCCTGAACCTCGCGGACGTATTTATCTATCCAACGGCTCGGAACCCAAGGTGCGGAGTTGGTGTAAAAATACCATCTTATCGCATCTGCACCGAATCGATCAAGACAATCGAAAGGATCAACTGCGTTACCCTTTGATTTAGACATCTTTTGACCATGCTCGTCCTGAACATGACCCATAACAATAACATTTTTGAAGGGCGACCGGTTGAATAAAAGCGTAGAAATAGCCATCAGCGAATAGAACCAACCGCGTGTTTGGTCAATTGCTTCGGAGATGAAGTCGGCAGGGAATTCCTTATCAAAAAGTTCCTTATTTTCAAACGGATAGTGATGTTGGGCAAACGGCATAGCTCCGCTGTCGTACCAACAGTCGATTACCTCAGGTACGCGTTTCATTTCCTTTCCGCATTTTTCGCAGGGGAAGGTGATGTTATCGATAAACGGGCGGTGAAGCTCTATATCGGCAGGGCAGTCGGGGGAAAGGGAGCGAAGTTCGGAAATAGAGCCTATGGAATGGCGATGTCCGCATTCACATTCCCAGATATTAAGCGGTGTTCCCCAATAACGGTTACGGGATATGCCCCAGTCCTGTACGTTTTTGAGCCAGTCGCCGAAGCGCCCAATGCCGATCGATTCAGGGTACCAGTTGACGGTAAGGTTATTTTTCACGAGGTCGTCGCGAACTGCCGTCATGCGTATAAACCATGTGTCGCGAGCATAGTAAATAAGGGGAGTGCCGCAACGCCAACAGTGGGGATAGCTGTGCTCATAAACAGGAGCAGAAAAAAGAAGTCCGCTTGATTTTAAGTTTGCTATTATCTCTTTATCGGCATCTTTACAAAACATCCCCGCCCAAAGGGTTTCAGAGGTCATTTCACCGGCAGCGTTCACAAGCTGAACGAAGGGGAGATCATACTTTCTTCCGACAGAAGCATCATCTTCACCGAATGCAGGAGCGATATGAACAACGCCGGTACCGTCGGTAAGGGTAACATAATTGTCGCAGGTGACATACCAAGCTTTCTTATCGGGTGTCACGAAGTTCCAAAGCGGCTCGTATTCTTTATATTCAAGGTCTTTGCCGACGTATTTTTCAAGAATAGTAATATCTTCGCCTAAAACACTACCAACCAAAGCTTCCGCCATATAATATGTGTAGTCACCGGATTTTACTTTAACGTAGCTTTCAGCAGGGTTGACGCAGACTGCGACGTTTGACGGCAGAGTCCAAGGGGTTGTTGTCCATGCCAAGATATATGCATCTTCTCCCTTAACCTTGAAGCGGACAATAGCCGAACGTTCCTTGACATCTTTATACCCCTGTGCTACTTCGTGAGAGGAGAGGGGAGTGCCGCAACGCGGGCAATAGGGAACTATCTTGAAGCCTTTATATAAAAGCCCCTTGTTCCATATTTCTTTGAGAGACCACCATACCGACTCGATATAATAGTTTTCATAGGTGATATAGGGGTGTTCCATGTCAGCCCAAAAGCCGACAGTGTCGGAGAAATCCTCCCACATACCCTTATATTTCCAAACATTTTCTTTGCATTTAGCAATAAAAGGTTCAATACCATATTTTTCAATCTGTTCTTTTCCGTCAAGCCCGAGAGATTTTTCAACTTCAATCTCCACCGGCAGACCATGGGTATCCCAGCCCGCCTTACGGGGGACATACTGTCCCTTCATGGTGTGATAACGCGGGATTATATCCTTAATTGCTCGGGTTAAAACGTGACCGATATGCGGCTTTCCGTTAGCCGTCGGCGGTCCGTCATAGAAAACATATGAACTGCAATCAGGGCAGGCTTCGCGTTCTTCCATACTCTTTTCAAAGATATGGTGTTCTTTCCAAAAAGCTAAAACTTCACCCTCGCGGCTTTTAAAATCAACTGCGTTTGTGACCTTTTTATACAAAGTTATCATCCTTCAAGAATAAATTATCCGTTTAATTATATCATACAATCAGCCTATTGTCAAGCGTTTTTGTTATATTATACAATAAAAAAGGCATACATATTTCACAAAATCTGTATGCCTTATCACTTTATATTTGTATATTTACGTTATTTTGTGTAAGAAAACTGTTTATCTGAATGAGATATGCAAGTACCTGCGGACCTCTCATAAGCTGCCCGTACCAAGGAGCTGTGAGTTTTCCAGGTTCGGCGATGAAACTACGCACCGTTTTCGGATTTATTATCGCATTTATCGGAGCATTCTTGTCTGCTAAAATCTTATTCATCTTATTGCAGACTGCCTCAGTGTAGATAGGGTTGTGAGTTTTGGGATACGGGCTTTTCTTGCGGAATACTATCTCTTCCGGTAAAAGGTCCTTCACAGCCGCCCTGACGATACCCTTTTCGCGATTGCTGTCATCGCCTAAACGCGACTTGATCTCCCACGGCATATTATAGGCATATTCAACGATACGATGATCACAAAACGGCACTCTGACTTCAAGTCCCGAATACATACTCATGCGGTCTTTGCGGTCCCTTGGCGTAAAGATTCTATATACCAATTCAAAAGCATATGATTTATCGTGAGGTAAACATATGCAAAAAATTGTTCTTCCTGAAAAGCTTCAAAAAGAGATGTTAAAATTTTTCTTGAGGACGTCAATACCAAGGAAGAAAGCCGCTAAAAAAAAGGCGGTAAAAAAGCATGAATGAAACAGGAATATATGTAAGAGTTTCAACAGAGGAACAAGCACAAGAGGGTTTTTCTATCCGGGCGCAGGAGCAAAAACTAAAGGACTACGCCCGAATTAAGGACTGGCAAATATACAAAATCTACGCAGACGAGGGCATTTCGGGCAAGGACATTAAGGGCAGACCGGCAGTGAAAGAGCTTATCGCGGACGTTGAATCCGGAAAAATCAAAAACGTTCTTGTTTTCAAAATCGACCGGCTCACCCGTTCCACCGCTGATTTAATTTATCTTGTCGATACATTTAATAAATATGATTGTGCGTTTAATTCGCTGCTTGAATCAATCGACACTCACACGGCAAGCGGAAGAATGTTCTTAAAAATTATCGGTATCTTCGCAGAATTTGAACGCGAAAACATTATCGAACGCACAAGGGTTGGTGTTGAGCGGAAGGTCAAGGAGGGTTATTCCCTCTGCACCGCACAGGCAAGTTACGGCTACGACCGGGCAATCGGTGAGCGGATTCAAACGATAAACGAGGAGGAAGCCGAAATCGTCCGCGAGATTTTCGATATGTTCGTAACGGGCGGCGAAACGCTGACTAATATTGCAAGGCTTCTCAATCTCCGGGGCGTAAAAACTAAAGCGGACAAAACATGGGACAGCTCAAAAATCCGCCGACTGCTCAAAAATTCAAACTACATAGGCAACGTCCGCCACCACATAGACGACCCGAAACGCGAAACGCATTATGACGGTCTGCACGAGCCGATTTTAGACGAAGAAATCTTCATCGCCGCGAATGAATTACTTGAAAAAAATACCCGAACATCAATAACTAAACCGCCCGATAATGAAAAATATTTTTCGGGGTTTTTAGTGTGTGCGGAGTGTGGGTACAAGCTTAAAACATATACCACTTTTAAGCAACTTAAAACGCGCAAACAAAAAGCAATCGGCTATGTTTGCACGAACAGGACGCTTAAAACTTGCCATGCTTCAAGCATGAGCCATAAAAAAGTAGAAGCGGCGTTTACAGAATATCTTTCACAGATTGCCGATTTTGAATCGCCGGAAGAAGACATAACAATAGAACAGAAAAAACAGGAAAACGCGAAAAATATCGCCGCTTATGAGAATAAGCTTAAAGCACTTGAAGCTAAGGATAAAGAGACTTTGGAACTTTACGTTTCAAACGAACTTTCTTTTGACGAATACCGTGCAATGCGGACTAAGATTGAAGCAGACAGGGCTTTTATTAATGCCGAAATTGAAAGAATAAAATTGCCCTCGGATAACGAGAGCGATTTTACAAAGGATGATATTATACTTAATTTGCGTGAGAATTGGGAACTGCTTACCGACAGCGAAAAACGTACTTTTTTGCGTAATTTTGTGGAGAGGATTGTTATTGAAAGTACGAAAGATGAGGGGTGTTATTTTGGGGAGGTGAGGGTTTTGGAGGTAAAATTTACTCCGTTTTCTTAAATTCCTGCGGTTCACCGCCCTCAAATGTAACCCATGCTGTCGTGCCGTCTGAGGTTATGGTAACAGCACCGTTGTTATAGGGGACACCCATATCGCCGTCGAAATAGAAACTATACCAATTCGCAGTGCCGAGAGCTTCGGTATCAAAAGAAGCGTAATCATTTCCGCTGCCGCCTATTTGAAAACGGAATTCCACTTGAAAACTCCCGTCGTTATGTTGTTCAATATTTATGTAGTCATAAATCTCGAAGTATTCACCGGCGGCTTCAAGCTCTGCAAGCTCAGCATCTTCCATAGGATAAGCAGGTATAACCGAACGGTAACTTCCGCATATCGCCGGCTCCGCTTTTGCAGTAGTTGTAGTCATGGTTGTGGTAGTTGTTGTTGTAATGGTAGTAGTTTCAGCAATAGTAGTTGTGGTTTCGGGAATCGATGCAGTGGTAGTAGTTTCCGGTACTGATGAAACGGTATTTGAGATTTCAGGAGCTGTAGCGGTACAAGCGGAAAGAGCTAATACCGTAATCAATGTAAGTGTTAAGAAGTGTTTCATTAAAAATCTCCCTTATTGTAATAAGTGCTGTAAGTTTTACTATACTCAATCAAAACAGATGATTGATTTAGAGCAACGCAAACTTCATCTGCAATAGCTTCCGCCGATGCTTTGTCAATTCCGATGAATACATAAACAAGAGTTGTCTCATCATACCTAACACCTTCGTCAATCCATCCACCCGTTGCAATAAAGCTTGTGAAACCGTCGGAATATTTATATGCAATATCAGCGACGATTTTTTGTGCTTCTTCAATTTGAATTTCAGGCTTTGCAGTATCCTTATCGGATGTACCTATGTAAAGAGTGTAGCAGTCGTTACTGTCGTAACCGTTGTTTGTACTTACAAGCGAAATCACAGATATAATCATAGCAAAAACAGAAAAGATTAAGGCTAATATTATTACTGTGAGCTTAGTTTTCATATGCGTTTCGTCTCCTTCGGCTTAATGAGATTATAGCTTTTTATTATCATGTTTTTTATTTCCTCATCAGGAACATCCCCGTCTGTAAAAACAGTATTCCAATGCGTTTTATTCATATGATAAGCGGGGATAACATCACAAAAAATACCGCGTAAAAAGTCCGCTTCATTCGGTTCGCATTTTAGGTTAACGCAAAGTCTATCATTCCGTATATAAATAAGTGCGAACGATTTTTTATTTTTCTTATGCCGCATAACCGCCCATTCCGTGCCGTCTTTGACTGAATCGAAAGGGTAGTCTTCGTAAACGGAAGGGAGGCTTAAGCAAAAATTAATTAAATCTTGTTTTGTCATTTGATTTACATCACCTTCACATAAAACGTCCGTTTTCTCGGCGGGTCAAATTCGCAAAAATATATCCCTTGCCAAGTTCCGAGGAGAGGTTTGCTGTTTTCAATAATAACTGTCACACTCGAACCGATTGTGCTTGCCTTGAGATGAGCGGCAGAATTACCCTCAGCGTGTCGAAATTCCGGATGGTCGGGGTAGGTTTTATCAAGTGCAAAGAGCAGATCACGAACCACGTCAGGGTCGGCGTTTTCGTTAATTGTTATTCCGGCGGTGGTGTGCAGGCAGTAAACAACAGCTATACCGCTTGTAATTCCGCTTTTTGCGACCGATTCTCTGATTTGCGAAGTTATGTTGTAGAAATTCTGTTTCGGTGCATCAAGATTATATTTAAAAAGCATATTGTTCTCCTATTGCTTTAATTTACCAGATTTATCTAAAAGAAATATCAATCTAAATATTACGGCTAACGCTGAGGCGAATAGAAATCCAAGCATATTCATATTAATACCCAAATTGTCGGTAAGATAGAGACGTCTTCCCTCGCGGTCAGGATCATTCACTATAGCAATGTATCTGTTAATGACAATGAATTGTCCGAAAAGCCTTAAGAATAAAAGTGTTAAGAGGAATGAAATAATCGAAAGAAAAATCAATTCAGAATAGCGTTTTGCTCGTGAAGTAATCAATAAACAAATCGCGAAATATATAATACCAATGGCAATAGCCGGTATATTTGTTGCGTGTGATGCAGCAGCTATCGGTAAAAAATACAGGAATAAAAATGCGTTGATGATTGCACACACCAAAATTTCCATCACCAAAGAAGGTCTAATTGATGCGAAATTTATCTTCTTCATTCTTCCCTTTTTCAACCTTTTTTCAATTATAAAAATACTTCGCAAGCCGCGACAACCCGCAAGCGTTCTTCGTCAACATTTTCCCGTCCGTATGCATCAATAAAACGCTCGCGGTATTTATTCGTTTTGAGGTTATAAAACAGTGTCCAAATACCCCAAAAAATATCTAAATTTTTGTCGCCGACACCGCCACTGTCCAGGTCGATAAATCCGCTGAAATTCCAGTCGTTAAGGATTATATTCGGTAAGCAATAATCCCCGTGTAAAAGCGTGTCAGACTTTAGCAGACGACCTTTTGTATTTATCACTTCAATCGCTTTTTCTGCATTTTCATAACCCCAATTATCGGGGAAAAGCTCGCTATTATAAAAGCCGTTTTGGTAATTGCTTTTTGCTTGTGATATATAGTTTTCTGTGTAATTTTGGATAGGGCAATCGGAAAAATCAAGCGAATGAAGAATTGCCAGTCTCTTTGCAATTGTGTCACACAAACGCTCCGGCTGTTCAAGAAATTTGGCGGTTGTACAGTCTTCACCGCGAATTTTCTCGGTCAGCAAATAATCTTTATCACTCGAAATATAAGCTAAAACGGCGGTAGATAAACCTTTGCTGTGAAAATATTCTGTCATAACAGCTTCTTTTTTAAGACTACCTTTTGTCGCTGTTTTTAGAAAATATCCGCTGTCTTTATCAATGAAAGTCACGCGTGCTTCAGACGAACAACTGCTGTCAAATAGCTTTGCATTTTTTATAAAACCGTGAAGTTCGGTCGGAAATTTATTAATATCAATTGTTGTCGGCGTTAAAATCATTTTATATCTCGGAGTTTCGTTATATCCATGTTGCAAAGCAATTCCAAATTATCGAAAATTTTCTCAGCCGACCAGTCCCACCATTTGAGATTTTGAAGAAATTCTATCGTCTTTTCATCAAAGCGACGGCGAATGATTTGTGCAGGATTTCCGCCGACAATTGTGTAGGGCGGGACGTTTTTTGTGACAACAGATTTCGCAGCGATGAAAGCCCCGTCACCGATATGCACACCGGGTAGAATTGTTACGTCAGCACCGATCCATATGTCATTTCCGAGGACGGTATCTCCCTTAAAAGGAAGCTCCGAAATGCCCGGTGCAACCTTCTCCCAACCGCCTCCCAGAACATAAAACGGGTAGGGCGTTGCGGACTTCATGCGATGATAAACACCGTTCATCATAATCTCGATGTTTTTCCCAAGTGAGCAAAATTTCCCGATAATGAGCTTGTCGCCCATGTATTCGTAGTGATAAGTCACGTTTTGGTCCTCAAATTTTGCAGGATCTTTCGCGTCATCATAATAATATGAATAATTACCGACCTCAATATTCGGGCGGGTTATCACATTTTTTATGAAGCACATTCCCGGTACTTCGGGGTTCGGGAACACGGCGTTCGGGTTGGGTCCTATGTTATTTTTAATCATTTTTCGATTCCTTTCGCGAATTTTTCATAAAATCCGTAATTCCTATTATAAACATAATCATTCGCACGTAAAACACCGTTTGACTGTGCGTTATTCTTGTCCGGGTCAACGATTATTTCTTTTGCACCAACCCCAAATACAAGCTCCGTCAAAATTCGTATAAGATCTTTTCCGTAGCCTTTACCGATAAAATTTTCATCGCCGATAAGGTAATCAATCGTGTAAACTTCACCGGGAACATCAAAAATTCGCCCGTTCCAATCCTCATATTCGCGGGAATCGTAACAATCATAGTATTGACAAAAACCAATCGGCGTATCATCGTAAATGACGATAAAATGATGAAGCCAAGAAAATTCGCCGTCAATATTTTTGACTTCTTCAACCCATTCATCAATTGGGTCGTACCACTTTTTTATATAAAGCTTTTGAAGCCATTCGGTGAAAATCGGAATGTCGGAATCGGTGAAGGGACGGAGAGAAAGTCTTTTCATAAATTCCTACATCGGCTTTAGGTTTTTATTTAGTCTGTCAACAATCCAAGCAAGTCTTTTTTCACGTCCGGCATCTGTTTTTGCATCAAGAAATGCTCGTGTGTACGTCCTTTTAACCGACGGTGACATTGCCGTAAAGTTCGTAAAAGCAGGTTCGTAATTCCTCAGTATATCGGATAAAACCGCAATCTGTTCGTCACTTTCGGGTACGGATTTGGGCTTGTCCCATTGCCCGTTTTTCTTAGCATCTTCGATTTTCGCTCTGCCGTAATCGGTCATTATGCCGCGTTTTTCAAGTTCGGTAACAAGCGATTTGTTCTTTTCAGACCATTTACTGTTTGTACGGCGGGTAGCGAAATACTTCTTATACTCTTTATCATCAAGACTTTGCATCTGCCCGTCAATCCAACCGAAACAGAGTGCTTCTTCAAGTGCATCATTAGCAGAGAGTGTTGTCGGACCGCCTTTTTTTCCGAAAAGCAACCAAACACCGCCGCTGTTTTCGCCGTTTTCGCTAAGCCAATTACGGAAAGAATTTCTGTCGGGGAAGGTTAAAATATCTTTCATATCATTACCGTATATTGTTATATTTCATAATCCATTCAACAGCTATTTCAAACGATTTTTCACGTGATTCGTTACACTCTTTCGGGTGTTGCTTTTCAATCTTGAACATGAGTTTCGGTTTTTTTGCATAGTTTTCCGGAAGAGGGCAAAGAAAGTGGCTCACTTTTTCAAAACACCGATGTTCAAAGTCGTATGGAAACTCAGCGTTTTTAAGCCGCTCAACAACTTTTTCGCTTGCTATCTTTGAAGCCCAAACTATATCATGCAAAGCACTTAAGCACAAAATCGCTGCATTAGAATTTTCAACTTTAATTACGGCTTCTTCAGGGACTTCGGCTTCTACAATAGCTTTATAATACCCTTTGATGTTAACGTCATCTTTCAAATAGGACTTGAAGATATTTAACGGATTCGCGACAACCGGGACAAAAGGTAACGGTTTACCGCGAAAACTCCATGCCGAAACGTCGCCTATCGGACATCTCATTTTGTTGAAGCCGGATGTGACAAAATAATTTGGAACAACGGCGACAACGCAGTCAATATCGGGAAAAAGCGAGGCCGACAAAAGCGATAATTCACCGCCCTTTGAAATTCCGTAGATAGCAACTTTATCGCAACTCGTTTTTTCTTTAAGATAAACTGCGGCTTTTTCTATATACTCAACCGGTACTTCGTTAAGGTCGTGCTTCACGCCTTTTATCTTGAAATAAGCGACCGCAAGTGCGTTAATTCCGCGTTCTGCAAATTTTTCAGCGATAAATTCTGCATTTTTAATCCCGCCTTCGCTTCCGGTTATTACAATTACAGACTTTTTTGAGACGGTTTCCGGCGTAAAAAGCCTGCCCATAAAACCATCGGTTTTTATTGATGTTAAGTTATGTATTTTCACAGCAATAACCTTTCTTAAATCAAAATTTATATATCATAAAACACTCATGATCATTTTCTCGTGCTACTTCAAAGCCTACAGCTTTATACATTTTTAATGCGTAGTTATTTTTGTGAACCGAAAGTGAAGTCTGCTTATAACCCTTACTGCGAAGCAGTTCAAGCATTTCACGCATAAGGTTTGTACCGATACCACGACCTCTATATTCGCTGTAAAGTGCAATTGCAAATTCGGGTGTTTCTTCGTCTATAAAACCGTAACCTTTTATTAATCGTGTCCAAACAGCTCCGGCGGTTTTTTCGTCACAAACTGCGACAAGACAGTTATCATCAGGCTTTCCGAAATCTTTTATGTAAACTTGAAGTTCGGGCTTTTCGATTATACTTTTCGGTACAAGATTATTTCTATCGGGCTGATAAATCGCTTCATATAAAAAGTCTTCAAGAACACTGATTTCATCGAAATGTATCGATCGAATTTCGTAGTCGTCATATTTCATTTACTCAACCTCTCCTCCGTGGAATAGACATTCATAAATCTTCTTTTTACAATAAAAGATTACTTCTTTACCGCCGAAATAATTAAAATCGCCAACATTTTCGCAGGTATATAAATAATCACCGTCAGAATATTTCTTCGGTCCTCTAAAAGGTTTATTTTCGGGAACACGAAGTAAAGCATTTTTAAGAAAATCGCCCGAAAAATGCTCTTTATCTGTGACTATACCGTAATAATTCATCGTCCAAAACGGAATATTATCTCGCCATAACGCCTCTTCGCCGCCGAATTTCGAACCGCCTAAAAAGCTGTCGATATAGAGCAGATCGCCCTCGGTATAATGGAGATCATGCGACGAGGGGCGGGAGGGGACAGCTTCTGCACCTTTTCCGGCGTAGGTTACGCGCTTTGCTTTGATAAGAAAGTCAATAACCGATTTATTCAATTTTTTTCTTCCTTTCAAGATAATTTCGATATTTTATTAAGTCACTCGGACTAAACGGACTGCCATGTGCAGGATAAATCTTTTTCGCATTGTAAGAAATCATCTTATCCCACGAGCGACCAAATTCCGCTTTATCATCAATCCAAATTGTATGTCTCGCAACGCTTATAACCGCGTTCATTGCGGCATCACCGCAAAATATAATGCCGGGTTCTTTCAAAAATAATCCGATATGATCTGCCGTATGACCGGGCAGATGCAGTATTTTCAGCGGTAAATTAAGGTCTTCAAAGGGCTGTATTTCCTCGCTGTCAACGGCAATCATTCTGTCGCTTGAAATCACAACAGACGGAAAACTGAAATCCTTTTTAAATTTCCCGAAAAGCGAAGCCGGAATCGATGAATAACCCGAACCGGGAGGCGTGTAATTTTTGCTTGTGGCTTTACCTGAGGCGAGGAGTGGAATCGCCGTAGGGTGCAGAATTATCTTTGCATTTGTCGCCTCAATTATTTCATTCAAAAATCCCGAATGGTCGTCGTGATGATGAGTTAAAATGAGATATTTTAGTTCCGACAGCGGAAAAAGTTTTTCAAAACGCTTTTTGAATTTTGGAAAACCGCCGGGATAGCCGGTGTCAATGCCGATTATACCGACCGGCGTTTCAAACATATAATTGTTGACCATATAACTGCCGATATTATGAATTTTCATTAAAGCAATTCCCTCCATTTTCTCTGTCTATGTCTGTAAAAAACATTCGCCCACAGCCATATAAAAGGCGTTTTCCAACCTGCACGAACATCGACAATATCGGTGTATTTTGTCATGTTTTTACCGTGCTTTTCAAGCGTAATGTAATGATTCCAAACGGGAACATTTTTATTGTGTTCGTGTGTTAAAATCTTGTCAATATCAAACCTCTTAACGTTAATTGTATGCATGCCGAATTTAAGTCCGCAAGCTGTTAAGTCAAACCGAAAAATCGCTCCGGCATTCCATTTCAAATTGTCTCCAAGCGGCGTGAATGTCGCGAGAGGGGAGCAGATATAACGAAGAGTTTCTATTTCTTGCAATTTTTGAAAAACTGTTTCCCTGTCAGCGGGGAAGATTGAACTTACTTTAATAATCATATACTCTCTCATTCTAAATTTTTCAGCGGAACATATCCTGTTTTTGAAACAAGGCTTTGACCCTGTTCTGACTGCATCCATAAGATGAATTTTTCGATATTTTCTGCTTTTATCGGATCTAAATCGGAACGATTTGAAACAGTAACAGCGTAAAAATCATTTATAAAGGGATATTCACCGGAGGCAATTGTTTCAACTGTCGGAGCTACGCCGTCGATTGTCAGGAATTTTATTTTATTCTCACCTGCCATATCGCGTATGTAATAAAGGAACGAATACCCCAAACTGTTTTTGTAATTCTTATAACCTGCGACAACCTCATACATACCCATCATAGAACTGTAGACTTCCGTTTCGGGTGCAACAACCTGTTTACCGTCCATAATTTCGATTAGACGCGTCTGGCTTCCGCTTCCCTCCGGACGTTGATAGGCTCTTATTACCGCGTTTCCGCCTCCGGCTTCTTTCCAGTTTGTCATCTCACCGGTATAAATACGGCGGATATCTTCTGATGAAACGCCGTCAATTTTATTGCGTTTGTTTACAAAGAATACAAAAGCCTCACGTCCTATCGGGGTAAGTGTAAGCTCCACTCCAAGAGCATCTGCTCGTTCTTGTTGCTCTTTTGAAATACCCATTAAAAATGCTATGTCTGTATCACCGTTAATGAGGGACGTAAACGCCGAATCTGTGCTTTGGCAGATTACCGGCGAATTCGCTATGATCCTGTCTGTATCCTCTATATACTCAATATCATAAACATCGTAATCTCCTACAGGGTAGTTTGCTCTTGCAAATGATGAATAGAGCGGATAAAGTGCCGTTGCACCGTCTAAAATAGGCAGTTTTTCAGTGAGTATCAACATTGATTCGTCGTCAAAAGCAGGAAACTTTCCGGCGAGTTTTAACGTTGATTCACTATCCAAATCTGCCGCTCGTGTGTTTTCTGCAAATGGCTCATAACGATAAAGCGGCATTTCGCCCTCGGTCGTGTCAATCGGTAAACTCCAATCGTAAAAAACATAACCCATAACACCTATCGATGACAATCCAATTGCTCCTGCAAGTGAAATAGAAATAACCACTCGTGCTTTTTTCTTAAATAACTTCCAGATATTTAAAAATATTAAAGCGAAAATCAAAATACTTGAAACGACCGGTATAAGATAATAAAATGTTCCGAATAATTCGTCTAAACCCATCATATCGGAAACAAATATAGCAAAGATTGTAACAAAATAAAGAACCGATGCAGCTATTAAGGTGCCGAAAATTCGTACTAAAGGTTTGTTTTTCATTATCAATCCCGCTAATAAACCTAATACAGAAATTACAAAAAGGATTAATGAAAAAAACACCATTTCAGTTGACATTATTATTTATCCTCCGTTATTATCAGGTGGGCTTCTGTAGGGCGGTGTTTCAGTTTGTTTTGAGTATTGAAGATATTCGGTTAATTTTTTCTTCCAAATCAATATAAGCAACAATATTTCAATAGGCACAAGAATCCAAAATGCTAAATCTCCTGCAAACATTATATCAATCTTAAAAGTATCGGCTATGAATGAATATAACAAAATCCAATATATAGCACCCGGTGAAGCTAATATAATCGATCCGCAAACGCGTTTTAGCATATCTTTTTTTAAAATAAAGCTGATAATTAACAGGATTACCGATACAATAGATAATAAAACTGTCGGTATAAATATAAAGTTAATAAGCACCATAGAGAATCCGCCCATAATTTCACCTCACTTCACGATTTCTTTACGGAATTGTTTATCCTTGCTAAAGATTATGTATTTCCTTAAACTTTGCTTTGTTTTCGTTATAAATAGTACCGCCCAAAGGCATACCGTATTTTTTTACCACAGTAGAATGAAAATCGTTTAGAGTTTCCGAGGTTTTGATAATTTCATCAATATTTGTCTTATCCGTAGTTAAAGCCGCTTGAATATTATCAGCTCTTATAATATCAGGATTAATTTTAAGGTGTCTTACAAAAGGTGTGTTTTTCCAAAATCCTGCAACACAATCAAATCCGGAATCTTTACTGACTATTACAAACTGTGTATTTTCAAGTATATCGTCGCAAACTGCCTTGTGTACAATAAATCCGAGGTAGCTTGAAAGCTGAAAATCAAGGGCGTTCTGACCGTTTTTGACGATTTTAGCGTATTGTATATCATCACGAAGTTCCCTGATGAAATCAATTGAATCGGTATCATTTTCCGAATAGAAAATGATAAGCTCGTCATCGTCCGACAGCAGTTTTGTACCCTTTAAACCACCGGTATGAACGTTTTCAAAATCAACTAAAAATATGTGCTTCAAATTATCAACCTCACTCAAACGTCTTCGGGTTAGTGTACTTCGGCTTTACAACGACATTATCTTTGTCCTTGATATACTCGTTATAAACACCTTCCCACTCAGGGAAGGAATATTCCTCAACCGAAACGGAGATGTACTTTTCGGGTTTACCCATTTCGCGGTTTACCACAGCAGCGATCTGTTCTGCGGTTTTCTGAATCTGTGCCTTGCTCGGTCCTGAAAGAGTTTTAATTACTATGTGCGGCATGGTAAGGTCCTCCTAAATTTGTTTATATACTTATTTTAACACATATAAAACGCATTGTCAAACAAAATCTTCGGCGTTTTTCCGTTTAGAGACAAGGCGCGCGCAGGGCAGTGGTGAATACATCTGTAGCAATTTTCACAGTTTTCTATTTCAAAGCTGATGCCGTTATCATTTTTTGAAAAACATTTATGAGGACAATTCCTTACGCATTTTCCGCAGACAGTACAAAGGTCATTATTTATTTGTATCGTATTTTTTCGCTCAACAGCTTCCATTGGCTTTGTTAATAGTGAGTAAAGCTTAAACTCCGGCGGGTTAATTTCACGGTTTTTAAAACAGTAAAATGTGCGTTTCAAGTCTCGTTCAATATGCGATTGGAGATTATTTTCAAACGACAAAGTAGGCCTAAAAGACGGCATAATCAGCACAAAATCTGTTGCAGGACAGCGATAGACCGCTGAATGAACTATATGTATATTTTTTTCGTGAAGTTTACCGGCAAAGTTATATAAAGTATTCGCCGAAAACAGCCCGCAAGTCGTGTAAATAAAAGCATATTTCTGTTTTTCATATCGTGGAAGCGAGGCGATAAATTCGTTCATAACTTTTGAGGCTTCTAAAAAATATGTCGGAAAACCGATTATCAAAAATTCATAATCGTTTATTTTTTCGCTGTAAAAATGTTCAACGGAAAAATTTTTAACAGCAATTTTTTTACTCTGCAAAAAGGACGTAATTCTTTCAGCTACAAGCTTTGTATTGCCGACGCCGGAATGGAAAAGCGATAATATTCTTTTCATTGTAAGATTTCGTTTCTTAAATTTTAATATTCTGCCTCTTCTTACTCTTCGACCACTGAATAAAACCATACACGTCATTCACAAGAAATATAGTAAAGCAGATGACCATGCCCAAATAATTAAAGTTCACCTTAGCAGCGAAAATAAGAGAAGTAGCACCAATAAGCGAAGCAACAAGTGTTAAGAAGTCTGTGTTTTCAAACAGAAAAAACGACAAACAAATGACTATAAGCGAGCCAAACCAGATTATCTTTGCGGCTTTGGAGAGGGATTTAATCGAGTTTATAAAAAAGTTCATAGAAACTTATTATTCCACTGTAATTATCAATATTTCAGGGCGATTATATATTCTGGGAATTAATGTTGATTCTCGTGCAAGCCCTCTGCTCACAGCGATTTTTCCGTTCTGTAAATCATATAATCCGCTTGTGTACTTAGGGAAAAGCCCTTGATTCGGTGCAATTAATGAAATATCCACAAAGGGTAATCGCCATTGCCCGCCGTGTGCATGACCCGATAAAACAAGGTCGAAGGCGTATTTATTGTATTCTTCAACAAGTTCCGGTCTGTGGGACAGCAAAACAGAAAATTCTTCAAAATCTGTTTTTTCGGCAGTTTCAAAAAGCCTTAAATCAAATGCATAACCGCCGGTTGACGGATCATCTATACCTGCAAGTTGTATCGTTTGCCCGTTTATAACTATCTTATCAACTTCGTCTGTTAGAACAGTGACGTTTAGATTTTTTAAAAATGTTTTAAAATCATCAAGTTTACCGCTCCGTGCTTCATGATTCCCCGAAACATAGTAGCAAGTATACTTGTCTGAAATCATTTCAATGAAAATTTCAGAGTTTTTATCACTTTTTTTATCATCTAAAATATCGCCGACAAGCAAAACAGCATCGGGATTCGCTTTTTCAATTGCCTCTATGAGCGTCTTTTGGTTTTCGCCGTAATAACATGAATGAAGATCGGTAATAACAGCAAATCGAACAGGCGAAGTTATTTTATCATTTTCAATAGTTATATATGATGTCTTCAGCCGCATATCAAACGCTGTTATCATCAAAACTAAAACAAGCGATAATATTATTATGCTTCTTATTTTATGTTTTTTGATTTGATTAATAATTTTTGTTATCTTCATTAATCTATTATACCGCAAAATTTAAAATTTGTCAATATTGGTTTAGAGAATCTTTACGCCAAGGTCGAGCAGACACGCCATAAACCAATCAAGGTTGAGCTTGAACATCTCACGCATACGGGACTCGCGGCGGCTTTCTCCGTCATCAAGGGGAGCTCTAAGACAGGTTTTCATATACTGTTCGCGAACATAGTCCTTACAGCCGTCAATAACCCCGTCACCGAGCACCGATAGACGCAGATCAAGCGAATCAGACCACGGGAAGGTATTATTATATAGTATCTCTTCGTTAAAATACCACGGATAGCCGCCGAAAAGCTCATCAGCACATTCACCCGAGACGGCGACGGTAAACTCGTTCTTAACCTCCCTGCAAAAGAGCAGCAGCGAGCTGTCCACATCGCCCATTCCGGGCAGGTCACGAGCTTTTGTCGCTTCCTCCAAAGCGGGTTCAAGGTTGTGGTTATGAAGCGTTACATAGTGGTGTTTCGAGCCGATCGCTTCTGAGCAGATATTGATGTAGTAGTTATCAGAATTAGGTTGAAAGAGGTCGGGTTTGAAATATTTTTCATTGTCTATATAATCAACCGACCATGTGTTAAGCTGCATTCCCTCGGATTTGTATTTATCGGAAGCTATCTTGCTGATTATCGACGAGTCAAGCCCTCCCGAAAGGAAGGTACAAAGCGGTACATCGGATACAAGCTGTCGCGTTATCGCGTCTTTTAGTAAAAATCTTGTATGCTCAACCGTTTGTTCATAGTTCTCGGTATGTTCTTTCGCTTCAAGCGACCAATAAAAAGATTTTGTCAGTATACCGTCGGAAAAAACAGCTTGTTCAGCCGGTAAAAGCTCATATATACCTTTAAAAGGCGTTTTACCGGGTGTTCGGGCAGGACCTAAGAGGAATATTTCGCGTATTCCGTCCTTATCGCAGATCGCGGGAACAAGGGGATTAGACAGAAGTGTCTTAATTTCAGAGCCGAAGATAATCCCGCCGTCATAAAGGTAGTAGAAAAAAGGCTTTACACCCAATCTGTCACGTGCCATGAAGACCGTTCTTCGCTCGCCCGATTCGACTAAAACGGCAAAGGCAAATATGCCGTTGAAATGCTCGGTACATCGTTCTTCCCACTCTATATATGCATGGAGGAGCACTTCGGTATCGGAATGCCCCTCGAACTGATGCCCAAGCTTTAATAGATCGGCGCGAATATCTTCGGTGTTATAAAGCTCACCATTATAAGCAAGGGTATATTTTGTATGTGCATTTTCAAAAGACATCGGTTGTTTGCCACCCACCGGGTCAATAACCGTAAGCCGCCTGTGTACAAGAGCCGCTGTTTTATCTTCGCTGATATATAGTCCGCTTTCATCAGGACCGCGTCTGACAAGTGTTTCGCCCATCTTCTCAAGGATTTTGAGTTTTTCGCTCAAATCCGCTTTTTTATCACACCAACCGGCAAGTCCGCACATAATTTTACTCCAATCTTAACTAAATAGACTGATTAAATTATATGCGGACCTGTTTAAAAATATTATCTTATAGCCAATCATAATCGTATGAAGCATAGATTTTTCCGTCGGCAGTCAGTAAATAGAATCCATTATCAAGGTAATCACTGTATGTAACATACACCTTGACAATCTCGCCTGTGCCGGTAAATGATACTTTCGCATTTAACAGCATCTCTTCACATTCTTCAAATTCATAATATCCGACTGAACCATAGGCTACTCGATAGAGACGCTTTGTATCTTCATCTAAATAATATTCATGATTATAGTATTCAAATGAAAATTCGCTGCGATCCTCAACAATCCGTGTGTAGTAAGCTAATTCAATCTCATCATGAAATTCTTCCCACAAAATGCCGACAATCGCAAACTGTAAAACTAAAATCTGAGTAATAATCCAGAAAACAACCGCAGCACCGATTTTTCGTTTATAAAGAATCCATGATGCAAAAAAGGCAACAACTCCTGCCGCAAGGAGAACCAATGGAACAATCCAGTCTGATTCCGGACTGTAATTATCAATACCGAATTGTTTTTGAATGATATCATAAATCTGTTCGGCAACACCGTCAAAAATCAAACAACAGGTGATGGCAGTAAAGACATACCACAAACCGAACTTGAAATTTTTAGCTATTATTTGTTTCATATGTAATATCAAACTCCGTAAATTCTGCTTCTGTTTTTTCCGCGAATAACCCGATTATAACCCCTGTAAACCCGCCCGCGACTTCGGAAGAAAGATAACGAGCCTGTGCAGTCCCGATCTCTTCACCGTTTATATAAAAAAGATATTCGGAAGGTTTTGCGATTATTTTAAGTTTTGCATTATCAGAGCTTATCTCGACACATTTTTTATAATAATCCTTCACATCGCCGATATTTATAAGCACACAGCCGCAGATTCCTTTGTCCGTCTTCTCAAGCTCAAGATCATAATGGTGATTTTCATCCATGTAAAGGGTTATACCAGACGCACCATCGCTATTGAGCTTTACATTTGAGGTAATAACTGCGTTAAATTCCAACTGCCTTAGCCCTAAAAAGGTAGGGGAATCCACATCATCAAGGGTTATATCAGTGCCGATCAACGTTATTTTTTCATCTGTTATTATGTAATTCTCTTTGTGGGGATTTCGCAGACAGATATAGTTTTTATCGGCTGTTACCGGCTTTTGAAAAAGACTTTCGGGTAATCTGTCGGTGGTGACTTCAAGGGTAGCAGTACCGTTTTCGCCTGCTGTAAAGAACCCCTTTCCATCAAACGTAACCGGAGTTAAAAAAGTTTCCCGTCCGAGATGATGGTAGTTTTGATACTCTTCATTAACCCTGAAACCCAAGTGTACCATCCAGTAGTTACCGGAGTAGTCCTCGATAAGGTCGCCGTGCCCCACAGCTTGCAAGCTGTAGCCGCCGAGATTGCGGTTGGTGAGCACGGGGTTATGTTCATAACCTTTGTATTCTCCCCAAATGTCGTCCGACTCAGCTACTGTGACCATGTGACCGTATTCGGTGCCGCCTTCCGCACACATGAGAATATAGTGACCGCCTATGTGGTATATATGCGGAGCTTCAACATAACGCCCGCCCGAACCGTGCCATATGTATTTGCTTTCTGTGAGCTTCTTGCCTGTTTTTATATCAATCTCGCAAAGTTGAATACCGGGAATACAATCCTTGTCGGGGTCGTTGCCGTTGCTGACAAAATAGGCTCTGTTATCTTCAAAATAAAGTGAAGGATCAATGCCGGATTGGTCTACAAAAATAGGTTCCGACCACTCGCCGTAAATATCATCGGTGTATACATAGAAATTGCCGCCTCCGGTGACATTTGTGGTCACCATATAAAACCGTCCGTTATTTTCACGGATTGTCGGAGCATAGATTCCGCCGCTTGAACGTGCTTTAAAAAGCGGCAGTTGGCTTTCCCTCGTGAGGACATTCCCAATCTGTTTCCAGTTTACGAGGTCTTTCGATTCAAAGAGCGGAACACCGGGAAAACACTGAAAACTCGAGCAGACAAGGTAGTATGAATCGTTGCTTTTACATATGCTCGGGTCGGGATAGTATCCGCTTATAACCGGGTTTTTATAAACCATGGACAGCTCCTATTAAGGAAGTAATCTGTTAATATCCCTCGGGAACATCGAAGCCTGACGAACATTCTGCATATTGCATAGCTTCATCACAAGCCGCTCTAAACCGATGCCCAGACCACCGTGAGGGGGAAGACCGTACTTGTGCGATTCAAGATAGTGGGTGAAGTCGTCGGGGTTAAGCCCTTGACGGGTTAGCTTTGCGATCTGCTCGTCATAGTCATGAATACGCTGACCGCCGGTTGTTATTTCAAGTCCTCTGAAAAGCAGGTCGAATTTCAGAGCACATCGCGGATCCTCGGGGTCGTCCTTCGCATAGAAGGGCGGCTTTGAGGAAGGGAAGTGGGTAACGAAAATAAATTCAGTATCGAAGTTTTCTTTTGCATAATCACAGAGGAAAACCTCATCACTCGGATCAAGGTCGAATTTATTCTTAGCCTTGTCTCCGCGTGAAAGTTTTAGTGCTTCTTCAAACTTTATAACCGGAATCTCTGTTATTTCGGGGATATCAGCTCCCAAAATAGTAATTTCGTTAGCGTAATTTTCTTTCAGGTATGTCATCATGTGGCGAAGAGCAGCAGTTTCCATCGCCATGACGTCATAGAAACTGTCGATGAATCCCATCTCAAAATCAAGCCCGATATATTCGTTAAGATGACGGGATGTTGCGTGTTTTTCGGCACGATAAACGGGTGCTATTTCAAAAACGCGGTCAAAAAATGCTACAGCCGCTTGTTTGTAAAACTGAGGGGACTGATTGAGGAACGCGTGTTTTTGAAAATAATCCAGAGAGAAGATATTCGCTCCACCCTCTGCACCCTGTGCAACTATCTTCGGGGTACGGATTTCTGTGAAGCCGTTTTTTAGCATAAAATCCGCGAATGCGACAGCAACACCCTCTTGAAACTTAAACGCTGCTCTTTCATAGGGGTTACGAAGAGCGACACTTCGGTTGTCAAGGTTTATGTCAAGCGAACAGCCGAGCCTGCGTTTTGAAACATGAAGCGGATAGTTCTCTTTTGGTGCATAGATAAGCTTGATTGATTTTATCGTCAGCTCAATTCCATAGCTTGCACGGGGTTCTTCGCGAACCTCTGCGGTAATCTCCGTAAACACGCCTTCTTTTATGTCGTCCATAGAATCAGGGCAGATTTCGGGGGAATATACCGCCTGCAGAACGTATCGTCCTGTGCGAAGCGTTACAAATGCAAATCCGCCCATCGGTTTATATTTGTGAACGGTTGCACGAAGAGTTATATCCCCCCCGACAACTGCATCCGAAAGCTTAAATTCCTGTAAAAGGTTTGTGCCTGTAATTTTTTCCATGAAAATTTCTCTTTTTCGTTATATTTTAAGTGCTTTTTCGAGTTCATCCTTAATGAGCTTTGATGTCGCAACGCCTTTGAGAGCCTTGCTGCATTGTCCCATAAGGAAGCCGAAAACTTTAACTTCGCCGTTTCTATACTGTTCAACTGCCTTTTCATTAGTCGCGATAACAGAAGCGATGACTTCCGAAACCTTGCCCATGTCGGTGCTGATTATATACCCGAGGTCCTTTGCGAGGCTTTCTGCATCTGTTTCCGGCTTTTCGATAAGAGCACGGAAAACGTCTTTGGCATTAGATTTGTTAATCTGCTCCGATTCGGAGAGCTCGACAATCTTCGCAAAGTTTTCGGGCGAGAACTTAATATCGTCAATGGTAATCTCACCAAGATTAATTCGCCGCATCATCTCCGAAATGATGAAATTAGCAATCGCTTTCGGGTTATTATATGCCATCACCACGTCATCATAAAAATCGGATATTTCCTTGTCGGCGATAATTATACCGGCATCCGTTTCGGAAAGACCGAACTGCGACATATAACGTATCAGACGCTTATCCGGCATTTCAGGCATATCAGCGTGAATACCCTCAAGCTGGTCATCTGTGATATTAACCTGCAAAATATCGGGCTCGGGGAAGTAGCGATAGTCGTTTGCATTCTCTTTTGAACGCATGGAGCGTGTCTCACCGCGGTTGTCATCAAAACGGCGTGTCTCTTGGATAATCCTTTGACCCATGTCAAGGGCTTTTGCTTGACGGTATATTTCAAACTCGATGGAACGCCCTATAGCCTTTATTGAGTTGAGATTTTTAATCTCTGCTCTTGTTCCGAGCTCGGTATCGGTGGGTTTCATGAGCGAAATATTCACGTCACAGCGGAGTGAACCCTGCTCCATCTTACAGTCGCACACACCGGCGTATTTTAATAGGAGCGAAACTTTTTCTACAAATGCTTTTGCCTCTTCGGCAGAGCCTATGTCGGGTTCGGTTACGATTTCAATAAGCGGAATACCGCAGCGGTTATAATCGGCAAGGGAAACGCCTTCAAGGTCATTGTGGGTGAGCTTTCCGGCATCTTCTTCAAGGTGGATCCTGTTTATACGGACATTATGAGTATGCTTTTCGCCGTCCTTCTCGTATTCAATAGGGACTAAGCCGTTAATACAGAGGGGAAGGTTAAGTTGTGATATTTGATAGGCTTTGGGGAGGTCGGGATAGAAATAGTTTTTGCGGTCGAAAACCGAAAACTTATTGATAGAACAACCAAGTGCAAAACCTGCCTTAACTGCGTATTCAACGGCAGTTTCGTTAATAACAGGAAGCGTTCCGGGAAGCCCCGAACAGACAGGACAGCAACGTGAGTTTGTGTCTCCGCCGAACTCTGCGGAACAGTTACAAAAAACCTTCGAGCGGGTTAAAAGCTCGGCATGAATTTCAAGTCCTATTACGGGAATATATCCGGGCATATTATTTCACCGCCTTTGCAGATATTTTTGTAAAGTTTCTTTCAAATGTGTCGGTAACACCGATAATCGTTTCTTCGTCCCACATTTTACCCACAATCGACATACCGACCGGCAAGCCATTCTCATCATAGCCGCAGGTTGTGGATATAGCAGGGAGAGAAGCGATATTCACCGTTACGGTGCAGATATCTGAATAGTAAATCATCTTCGGGTCGGTGATATTTTCATCAATTCTAAATGCCGTTCGCGGTGCAGTCGGGGTTAAAATGACATCGGCAGTCTCAAAGATACGGTTATATTCCGCTCTGATTTCCTGTCGAAGTGCACAAGCCTTGCCGTAGTAAGCATCGTAATAGCCGGAAGATAAAGCATAGTTACCGAGCATTATTCGACGCTTAACCTCACGCCCGAACCCTTCGGAGCGAGAATTGAGCACTAATTCGCCATAGGTCGAACCCTTTTCGGAACGATGACCGTATTTTATACCGTCAAAGCGTGCTAAGTTTGAAGCCGCTTCGGCTGATGATATAAGAAAATATGCCGGTACAGCGTACTTAAGGGATGGCATGGAACATTCAATTAGCTCCGCTCCCATTGATTTGTATTTTTCAGCCGCCGCAAGCACTGTTTTTCTGACAAAATCTGTTGCACCCTCCTCGAAAAACTCTTTCGGCAGAGCTATTTTCAAACCCTTAACACCTTGTCCGCATTTTGAGGTAAAATCGGGAACGGCTCTGTTTGCAGAAGTTCCGTCATGCCGATCAAACCCTGCTATCGCATTAAGAAGATATCCGCAGTCTTCGGCGGAATTGGCGATAGGACCGATCTGGTCAAGGGAAGATGCAAAAGCGATAAGCCCGTATCTTGAAACGCGAGAGTAGGTGGGCTTTAACCCTGTTACGCCGCAAAATGACGAGGGTTGGCGAATCGAGCCGCCTGTATCGGAGCCCAGAGCCGCAGGAGCAAGGCGAGCCGAAACAGCCGCCGCAGAACCGCCGGAAGAACCCCCCGGAACACGGTTTAAGTCGTAAGGGTTTTTAGTCTTCTTTTCAAAAGCCGTTTGAGTCGTCGAGCCCATTGCAAACTCGTCCATTGAGGTTTTGCCGAGCATAACGGCGTTTTGGGCGTTGAGCTTGTCCATAACTGTCGCATTATAGGGCGGGATGAAATTTTCAAGCATACGTGATGCACAGGTGGTTTTCACGCCTTCGGTGCAGATATTATCTTTAATCGCAAGGGGAATACCTGTGAGAGGTGAACTTTTACCTGAATTTATAAGCTCTTGGGCAGCTTTAGCTTGCTCTTTTGCGATGTCGGCAGTAACGGTCACATAGCTTTCGATTTTGGAATCTGTTTTTGCGATATTTTCAAGATAAGTCTCTGTCAGCTCCGTTGCCGACAGCTCTTTTTTATCAAGTGCAGAACGCATCTGCCTTAGGCTCATATCAAAAGGATTCAAATTTTTCACAACCTTTATTCTACAACTTTGGGTACTACAAAGCAATTATTCATATTACGAGCGTTTTTGAGTATCTTTTCTGTCGGGAAGGAAGTTTCAGCCTTGTCTTTCCGAAGTTCATTGATAAACACATTTTTATTATCAAGAAGCGGGTCATAAACAAGATCGGCGTTCTTTACGGTGTCCATAATGTCAATGATATCGGTCATATCGTGAAGAAGTTCGTCCCGTTCTGTGTCTGAAAAGGTAAGTTTGCCCAGATCGGCTATCTGATTGAATGTTTGAAGATCCATATTTTTTTCCTTCCTTTTAGAAATTATACTTTTATATTATAACATAATCCCCGAAAGAATGCAAGCACTTTTTCGGGGAAATTTGTTAATATTTAATTTATTTTTATTGACCGTAGTAGGCGTTCTTGCCGTGCTTGCGTAAAAAGTGCTTGTCAAGGAGCTTTTGATCCATCTTGTTGTTGAAAATACCTGTCGGTGATTCTAACATCAGCGTATGCCAAGCCATAAATGCCACTTCTTCAAGCACTACCGCATTTTCAACCGCTTTTGCGGCAGAATTTCCCCATGTAAACGGTCCGTGTTCGCACACAAGAACCGCCGGAACGCTGTTGCAGTCACGTTCTTTGAATGCGTTCACGATAACTTCGCCGGTGTTTGCTTCGTAATCATTCTCTATTTGAATTGCAGTCATCGCCGATGTGCAGGGGATTTCGCCGTAAAAATAATCTGCATGAGTGGTCCCGAGAGGGGGGATCCCTACACCAAGCTGTGAAAATATCGTCGCAAACCTGCTGTGAGTGTGACACACACCGCCGATTTCAGGGAAGTTACGGTATAAGACAAGATGTGTAGGCGTGTCGGAGGACGGCTTTAGTTTGCTGTCGATAACCTCACCGTCAGAAAGCCTAACGATAACCATATCTTCGGGTTTCATCTGCGAGTACTCCACGCCGGACGGCTTTATAGCCATAATACCCGCATCTCTGTCAACACCGCTGACATTTCCCCATGTGAGGGTAACGAGCCCATGGGCAGGTAATGCCATATTCGCGTCATATACAGCCTTTTTCAGTTCGTCATACATAGAAAATTACCCCTTGAGCTTCCAAACAAGATCATTAATGATAAGCTCTTCCTCAATCTTTGCGGGGGTGGAATTTTTGTCTATAAGAATAAACTCAATATCCATAATTCTTGCGAAATCACGCATCTGTTCAGAGGTTACGTCAAGAGAAAGTACGGTGTGGTGAGCACCGCCCGCGATTATCCAACATTCCGCTCCTATGGTGAGGGACGGTTCGGGTTTCCACATAACCCTTGCCACAGGGAGATTGGGCATAGTTTGAGTTGGCTTTATACACTCAATTTCCTGAACGATAAGGCGGAAACGCCCGCCGATGTCGATAAGCGACGCTACAATTCCTTTTCCGGGTTTGTTTTCAAACACAATCCTTGCAGGGTCTTCTCTGTCGCCTATACCGAGGGGGTGAATTTCAACACACGGTTTATTTTCGGCAATAACAGGGTCAACTTCAAGCATATGTGCACCGAGGCAGATGCCCTGTTTCAGGTCATAGTTATAATCTTCCATAAACATGGAAAGCCCATCGGAGTAACTCTTGTTAGTCTTTCCCATACGCTTCATGATGGCAACAAGTGCAGAAGTTTTCCAGTCTCCCTCTCCTGCATAGCCGTAACCGTCAGCCATGAGGTTTTGGGTCGCGATACCCGGGAGCTGGCGAAGACCGTAAAGGTCTTGGAAGGTATTTGAAAATGCTGTGCAACCCTGCTCGTCAAGGAGTTTTCTAATTGCTATCTCTTCAACTGCCTGATAACGAAGGGTTTCCTTATCTTTATCCGAAGTGATGGCAGAGAGGTCATAACGATCAGCATATTCCGCGAGCTTTTCGTCAATCTCTTTTTGGGAGATAGTTTCCATCGTCTCGACAAGCTTACCTACACCCCATGTGTTGACCTGCCAGCCGAGTTTTATCTGAGCTTCAATCTTGTCGCCCTCTGTCACGGCAACTTCTCTCATATTGTCGCCGAAACGCATAAGCTTTAAAGTCTTCGAGAATGATGCTCCCACAGCAACCCTCTGCCAGTCGGCAATACGGTCTGTGACAGCGTTATCCTCCCAGTATCCGGCGATAACCTTTCGGGGAATCCTCATTCTTGCACCGATAAAGCCGTGTTCTCTGTCACCATGAGCGGATTGGTGAAGGTTCATATAATCCATGTCTATAGCTTCATTAGGAATATCGGCATTAAACTGCGTATGGAAAATAAGCCACGGCTTTTGAAGGAGCGAAAGTCCGTTAATCCACATCTTAGACGGAGAAAATGTGTGACAGAATGTTATTACCCCTGCACAGTCATCGGCACGATTTGCTTTAGATATAATTTCGGTTATCTCGGAATTGGATTTCATCACGTCATAAAACTCAACGGGGTAGGGAAGTACGTCTGAAAGATGCTCGGCAATCCTCACTGCATCCATCCCCACCTGTGCCAAACATTCGTCACCGTAAAGCATATGGCTGCCGACCACGAACCAGAAAACATAATTCTTCATTTTCATTTTACCTTTCAAGCGGTTTGGGTTAATTATTTTCGCGGATTATATGAAGTCCTGCAATAAATCGTCCGTAATAGTCGTCAAAATCTTTTATGCCTTCATCTGTCGGCTGATATATTGTTTCATTCGTTTTCGCAAAAACATTTTCCCCTAAAAATCTGTCAAGTGAAATTCCGTTGTTATCAAGATACGCCGCAAGCAGTGCCGCACCGTATGCACCGCCTTCCCCGGCTGAAACACCGACGGCAATCGGAACTCCGAAAGCGTTTGCCGCAGTTTTTGCACCGAACCCGCCCGACTTGAAATATCCGCCGTGCCCGTAGATTTTTTTCAGGTCAATTTCCTCATCTGCTAAAATGTCCATGCCTATTTTGAGGGTACACATCGCCGAATAAAGAATAGTGCGTGAAAAATTCGCAAGGTTAAGGGTTGATGTCGGCGATTTTATAAACATTTCTATACCGTCGGAAACTGCGGCAATTGGTTCTGCCGATAAAAAGCCGTATGACATAAGCCCGTTTGACGAGCCGGAATGTGCAGCAGCAAAAAATGTCTCATAAAGCTTGCTTAAATCAGGCTGTAAACCATATCCGTTCATGACATCAGCAAAAAGATTAACCCAAGTGTCAACCTCTCCCGAGCAGTTGTTGCAATGAACCATCGCAACATCATCACCCGCCGGAGTTGTCACCATATCGATTTCGGGATAACTCTTTTGAAGCGGTTTTTCAAGCACCGCCATCGCGAAAACGGAAGTTCCGGCAGAGATATTTCCCGTGTTGACGGTGACGGAGTTTGTCGCAGCCATTCCCGTTCCTGCATCGCCCTCCGGGGGAGCAAAGCTGATACCCGACATAAGCTTGCCGCTGACATCAAGATATTTTGCACCGCTTTCGGTCAGTTTCCCTGCATTAACACCGGCATGAAGGATTTTCGGAAAAATATCGTTTATCTTTTTATCAAAGCCGTGTTCTGATAAAAGATCCTCAAAGATTTTCACACGTTCTTCGTCATATTTCCCACTTTTAATAGGGAACATTCCCGAAGCATCACCTATTCCGAGCACCTTTTCACCGGTTAAGAGGTAGTGAACATATCCTGCAAGAGTTGTGACAAAATCAATTTTTCCTATATACTCTTCATTGTCAATAACCGCTTGAAAAAGATGTGCACACGACCAACGCAAGGGAATATTGAATGAAAGTTTTTCAGACAAAATCCCTGCCGCTTTTTCGGTATTAACATTTCGCCAAGTACGAAACGGCGTTAATAGATTCATGTCTTTATCAAAAGCCAAAAAGCCGTGCATCATCGCGGAGATACAGATTGACTTTACTGTTTTAATATCTTCCCCAACCTCTTTTGTGAGTTTGGCAAAAGTATCTTTTAAACCATTGCTTATATCTTCTTCCGAATATGTGAAAAGATCGTTTTCAAATCGGTTCTCCCACGTGTGTGATGCGGAACAGACAGGGCTAAAGTTTTCATCAATCAGTATTGCCTTTATTCTTGTTGAACCGAATTCAATGCCCAAATAACAATTTTCAGTCATAATTATCACCGTATAACAATGTAAATAGTGTTTGTTTAATACCGAAAAAGTTTAATGCTTTTTTAACTTCATCAAGTGAATCATTACGCTTTTTTTTATTCACATTACTGAGCGTTCCGCGAATAAGCAGATTTTTCGGCGTGGCTTCAAATCCTACAAACTCCATCAAATCGACCTTATATCCGTTCGCAGTAAGGAGCCCTGATCGAATCGTATCGGTCAAAAGTGCCGAAAAACGTTCCTTCGTAAGCCCGTGTGAAAGCATAAGCGGAAAAACATTCACTTTTACCTGTGAGTTAATCTGGGAGTTTATCTCCTTTTGGCAGCAGGGGACAGAAAAAATATGTTTAATGTGATGAGTTATTGCATAATAAAGAGCATAATCTGTTGCGGTGTCACAGGCGTGAAGCGTTATCATAATGTCAAAATTATCAAAATCTTTTTTGTTTGCATCACTTATATCGCCATGGTAAAATTTCAAATTTTCATAGCCATAACGAACTGCGGCGTCATTGCATTTTGTTATAACATCTCTTTTAAGGTCAAGCCCGACCATTTTTACAGAACGGCATTTGAGCTCTGTAAGATAGTAATAAATCGCGAAGGTGAGATAAGATTTCCCGCATCCGAAATCAACTATCTTTATAGTTTTATCGAGCGGAATTTCCGATATTTTATCGTCGATAATCTCTATAAAACGATTGAGCTGGCGAAACTTGTCTTGCATTGAGGCTTTGACTTTTCCGTCCGCAGTTTGAAGCCCCATGTCTACAAGAGGAGGAGCATATATACCATCTTTTATTATATAATTCTTTTCACGGTTATGCGAAGTGCTCTCGATATTTACTGTATTATTCCGCGAACGGTTGTAAAGCAGTTTACCTTTTTTGCTGACACGATATGAATATTCAAAATTTTCATCCCAAACGGTTAGATTACGAAAATCCGTTTTGATTGCAGTTTCGAAATATTCGTTTATACCTGCGGTGTCGATTATCTCTGTAAACGACTGTTTTTCGGTCAGTTTTTCAAGTTTATATCCCTTGTCGGTGAGAACGCCTGAAATACGTTTGAATTTTGAGTTTATCGGACTGCTTAATACAAAACGGTTTATATTCTTATGGTCTGATATATTCATATATAATATAAACCGCCGCCGTAAAATTCTGTCGATTCCTACGGCGGCGGTTCCGGTAAAAAAATTTACTTGTTAGAGAAGAGTGCGAAGCAAGCGATCATTGCTTTTTTATAGTCGCCTGTTATTTCTAAGGTGCGGTTGCTCATACCTACAGAAATTTCAAATTTTCCGTTTGCAAGAGCGATGAAGTTATCGGCAGAGATTTTGAAATCAGCCGCAGAATCTTCATAGCGATAGGGTTGAACGTCAACCTTACCGTCTTCGATAAGAATATAGAATGTACCTTCAGCCGCTCCGTGTAAAATCACATTCACGGGAATCTTAGCAATTTTTGAGGATACTTTAATGCCGCTTAAAGCATTTTGAGCGATTGCAACAACTGCGTTATAATTCATACTGTTTTTTGATTTACGTTCTTTTTTTGCGGTCGATTCTGCCGGTTTCGCAGAAGCCTTAGCTGCTGTTTTTTTAGCAGCGGGTTTCTTAGCTGCGGGTTTCTTTGCAGTCGGTTTTTTAGCGGCAGGTTTCTTAGCAGCGGGCTTTTTTACTGCAGGCTTTTCAGCGGGTTTCGCAGCAGCCTTGGGAGCAGCCTTGGGAGCAGTGGCTTTCTTAGGAGCAGTTTTCTTTGCAGAAGCAGCTTTTTTAGCAGGAGCTTTTTTAACTGCGGGTTTTTCAGCAACTTTCTTTTCAGCCTTAGGTGCAGCGGGTTTCTTTGCGGCCGGTTTCTTAGCCGCAGGTTTTTTAGCTGCGGGTTTCTTTTCCGCCGGTTTATCTTCTGCCGGTTTCGCAGAAGCCTTAGGAGCCGCGGGTTTCTTTGCAGCCGGTTTCTTAGCCGCAGGTTTTTTAGCTGCGGGTTTCTTAGCAGCTGTTTTCTTTTCAACCGGTTTTTTAGCTTCCGGTTTCTTTTCTACCGGTTTGTCTTCTGCCGGTTTCGCAGAAGCCTTAGGTGCAAGTTCGGGAGCTTTCGGGGTAACCGCTTCGGGAACTGCCTTAATTTCTTCAGCTTTGATTTCTGCAGGGACAGGACTTGTCTGTTTTTTTGCCATATAATCCTCCGAATTAATTTCCAAGCCAATTTACATCGGCTTATTTATATCTATTATTTGATACAAATGTAATTTATATTTATATTATAAAGCAGATAAATATTTTTGTCAATAGTTTATGGTAAAAAAATTTGAAAAAAGATGAAAAAAACTGTTTTTAAGCAGATATTTCAGCTTGAGTTAAGAGTTTAAACTTATCGGAAAGTACATTTTGAGCTTTTTGGTTATCATCAACACGAAGAATAACCGATGCAAGACCGTCGCTTTTTGATATGAATGCATACATATACTCAACAGATATTTCGGCTGATGACAGAATATCCATTGCATCGGCAAGTCCGCCCGGTCGGTCTGTAATCTGTACTGCGATAACATCGGTGAGCGACACAAGACATTCACCGTTCTTAAGTGCGGTATAAGCCTTGTCAACATCATTCACGATAAGCCTTAAGATGCCGAAATCTTTTGTGTCTGCAACGGAAAGCGCACGGATATCAATTTCGCTCTGCCTTAAGATATCGGTGATTGCGGAGAGACGACCTTTTTTGTTTTCCACGAAAACGGAGAGTTGTTTTATTAACATAATAAACCTCCAAAATTATTTATATTAGTCAAGCAGTTTACGCCTGTCGGTAACGTGAGCGGCTTTGCCTTCAAAGCGTTTTAAGGTTTTGGGTTCACACATGGTTATCTTCGCACCTATGCCGATAACCGATTCAACAGCGGCTTTGATTGTGTTTTCGATATCTTCCATACTCTTTATGGTATCGGAGAACATAGCTTCTGAAACTTCAACTTCGATTTCAAGTGTGTCGTTATTATTTATACGGTCAACGTTGATGTGATAGAACGGCTCTGAACCAGCAACGGAAAGGAGTGCAGTTTCAATCTGTGACGGGAAGACATTAACACCGCGAATGATAAGCATATCATCGGTACGTCCCTTGGGTTTGAGCATCTTTATAAGTGTGCGACCGCAGGAACATTTGTCTCGTGAAAGTACGGCAATGTCACGTGTACGATAGCGAAGAAGCGGGAAAGCTTCTTTTGTAATGCAGGTGAAAACAAGTTCACCCTGTTCTCCGAGCGGCAAAACTTCACCGGTGTCGGGATCGATAATTTCGGGGATGAAGTGATCTTCACAGATATGCATACCCGTCTGCTCTTCACACTCAAACGACACACCCGGTCCGATAATCTCGGTCAGTCCGTAAATATCGTAAGCCTTAAGTCCGAGCATATCTTCAAGAGTTGCCCTCATCTCTTGGGTCCAAGGTTCTGCACCGAAAAGTCCTGCTTTAAGCTTTATCTGGTCTTTGGTTATACCCATATCGCGCATAGTTTCGGCGATGAACATTGCATAGGACGGCGTACAGCATATAAGCGTGCTCCCGAAGTCCTTGATTATGTTTATCTGACGTGCGGTGTTACCGGTTGAAACAGGGATAACGGTCATACCGAGTTTCTCTGCACCGCCGTGAACGCCCAGACCGCCTGTGAAAAGCCCGTAACCATATGAAACGTGCATGAAGTCAGCCTTAGTTCCGCCCGCCGCAACGAGTGCACGAGCCGCACAGTCGTTCCAGATTTCAAGGTCGTTACGAGTATAGCCGACAACAATCTGTTTGCCGGTTGTACCCGAAGAGGCATGAAGACGAACAACATCTTCAAGCGGAACAGCGAACAGACCATAGGGATAGGTGTCGCGAAGATCCTGCTTCATCACAAACGGAAGTTTGTGAAGGTCAGCTACAGACTTTATGTCGTCGGGTGTAATACCCTTTTCTATCATTCTGTCACGATAAAAGGGTACATTTTCATAAACTCTGCGAACTGTCTGAGAAAGTCTGAAGCTTTGGAGAGATTCCATCTCGTTAAGTGTGGCGCATTCCATCGCCTTGTCATAGTAGTTTCCCATTTTTTCTTCCCCTTATATGTTTTTACCCAAATCAAACGCCTTTTTATTGAGTTCGATAAACTTCGCGGGAACACACTCTTCGATCGCTTTCATCCATGCTTCAATAGGGGAATCCATCACCTTTGATAATACACCCATCAAAACAACGTTTGAAGCTTTCGCCGAACCTGCCTGAAGAGCAGAATCAAGCGCATCTACCGCAGTTATATCTATACCCAAAGCTTTGATTTTTTCTATAATTTCTTCCGGATATGAGGCGTTGCCCGTTATAACAGGCATAGGATCGATCTTTTGGGTGGATACGATCATTTTTCCGCCCTTTTTAAGATACGAAACATATCTTGCCGCTTCAAGCTGTTCAAATGCTATAATTATATCTGCTTCACCGCGATTTATAACAGGAGAAGTTACCTTTTCGCCGTATTTTACATAGGTTACAACCGAACCGCCGCGCTGGCTCATTCCGTGAACCTCCGAAACTTTCACATCAACACCCTTGTTTTGGAGTACATTGGCGATAAGCCTTGAAGCAAGGAGTGTACCCTGACCGCCGACACCGACTATCATAATTGATTTTACCATCAGTTTACACCTCCAATACAGCCGAATCGGCAAACTTCGGAACAGATGCCGCAGCCGACACATTGAACCGCGTCAATAACAGCTTTTCCGCCTTTATTTGAAATAGCAGGGCAGCCGAGTTTAAGGCACATTTTACAGCCTTTGCAATCGTTAATAACAAGCGCAGGTTTATGTTTAACGTACTTAAGAAGCGCGCAGGGACGGCGGGCAATTATAACCGAAGCTTCGGGAGCAGAAAGTTCCTCAACTATTGCCGCTTCCGTTTCGGCAAGGTTATAGGGGTCAACAACGCGTACGCACTTAATGCCGATTGCCTTGCAGAGGGATTCGATATCAACCGCCGCCGTGACATCGCCCTTTAAGTTAATACCGGTAGAAGGGTTCTGTTGATGCCCTGTCATGCCTGTAATAGAATTATCAAGAACGATTACTGTGGAATTTGTTTGATTATAGGCTATATTTACAAGCCCTGTGATGCCGCTGTGCATGAATGTTGAATCGCCGATTACGGCAACGGTTTTTGATGCACCTTCCGGGTCGGCAAGGTTAAAGCCGTGAAGCCCCGAAACGGATGCACCCATGCAGAGGGTTGTGTCAACCGAAGAAAGGGGAGCGGACGCACCGAGGGTATAGCACCCGATATCGCCCGAAACGCGGATTTTGTTCTTTGAAAGAGCATAGAACACGCCGCGGTGAGGACACCCCGCACACATTACCGGAGGACGAACGGGAACAGCTTCGGAAAATTCATCATAGGGAAGCTTTTCGCCTAAAATCTTTTCTGCGATAATCTCCTGTGAAAGCTCACCGAGATATCCGAAAAGTTCTTTCCCAATTACATTTATACCGAGGTTTTTGCAATGCGACTCGATAATTCCGTCAAGCTCCTCTATTACATATATTTTTTCATATTTCTTTGCGAAGTTTTCAATAAGCTTTACAGGCAGAGGATTTGCAAAACCGAGCTTAAGATATGAAACGCTGTCGCCCAAAGCCTGTACCGCATAAGTATAAGCCGCTCCCGCTGTTATAACGCCGATTTTCGTGTTATTATCAGTAACGCTGTTTAGCGGCGAAGTTTCTGCATATGCACGAAGCTTTTCGGTGCGTTCCTCAACAAAAACGTGTCTGCTTTTTGCGTTAGCGGGCATCATAACATATTTTGCGGGATTTTTGATATAGGGCTTGTTCGGAATTTCATCACGTTCCGACAGTTCGCAAAGTGACTGGGAATGTGAAACGCGGGTTGAAAGCCTGATTATAACGGGTGTGTCAAACTCTTCCGATATTTCATACGCCTTTTTTGTGAATAGGAGACATTCTTCCGAATCGGAGGGTTCAAGCATAGGGACCTTCGCTGCTATGGCATGATGACGTGAATCTTGTTCGTTTTGAGACGAGTGCATACCCGGGTCGTCTGCAACGGCAAGGACACATCCGCCGTTCACACCTGTATAAGCCGCCGTATAAAGCGGATCAGCTGCGACGTTTAATCCAACGTGTTTCATACCGAAAAAGCTTCTTGCTCCCGCAAAGGAAGCTCCGAAAGCAACCTCTGCCGCAACTTTCTCGTTGGGTGCCCATTCTGCCTTGATTTCGTTATAATTTGCGACAAATTCCGTTATCTCTGTTGAGGGCGTGCCCGGATAGCTTGAAACTACCGTGACTCCG
This sequence comes from Ruminococcus sp., assembly GCA_031262225.1. Classification (GTDB taxonomy): domain Bacteria; phylum Bacillota; class Clostridia; order Oscillospirales; family Ruminococcaceae; genus JAISGY01. The sequence goes on from JAISIC010000045.1 coordinate 52,308, forward strand.
GCTTCATAAAGCCCTCTGGCAACCGCCTCGTTGCCGAGCATAAGTTTTTTCATGAAAACATCCTTTTCTTTTGTAAGCGATTATATCCGTTAATTAATTCATTAACGAGAGTATTCAAATCATCTTCTGTCGTATAGTTTGAAATTGATACCCTTATTGATTCGTCAGAACCTTTGCCCTTTGAACAGGCACTGCCGCTTGAAACATAGATTTCGACACCTTCAAGATAATGAAGCATTACTTCGGATGGGATTTTATCAACGTCAAAACTCAGTATAAAAGGCGAAGCACCCGCAGGGGAGTTGATAGTTATAAAGGGTTGTGCCGATAAATTATCGCGAAGTCTGCTCATCTTAACGGTTGCCGCTTCATATGCCTTCTCTATATCCGGAGTAAGAGCTTTGACAGCCGCACCGAACGCCGCAATAGCCGGGACCGCTTCTGTGCCGGAACGTAAGCCGCGTTCCTGACCGCCGCCGCGAATAAGCGGTGGGATATTTAAGCCTTTTTTTATATATAGTGCACCTGCACCCTTGATACCGTGAATTTTATGTGCCGAAATGGTAATGGTATCAGCATTTATATCAGAAGCTTTAACCGGTATTTTCATAAACGCCTGAACAGCATCTGCATGGGTTATGCAATCGGGATTCTTTCTTTTTACAGCTGTGAAAATATCTTTTATCGGAAAAATCGTACCAGTTTCATTATTTACGCTCATTACAGAGCATAGAAATGTATTATCGTCAATAGCTTCGATAAAAGCCTGTGTGTTATTATCAGGGGATATTCTTATAACCTCTGCACCAAGACTTTCGAGTAATTTAATCGGTTCTTCAACCGATGGGTGTTCAACGGCAGATATAACAATGCGTTTTTTTCGTTTACAAAATTTATTCCAAGCACCCATTATAAGCATTGAATTCGCTTCCGAGGCACCCGATGTGAAGGTGATAGTGTCGGGATTAACCGCTAAGGCACCGGCTATAGCTTTTCTTGCCGCCGTTACCTCTTCCTCTGCACGCAACCCCTTTCCGTGAAGTGATGAAGGATTGCCGTAAACGGATTCCATACAGCGGAGTACCGCTTGTACTGCTTCTTCACGCGGTTTTGTCGTAGCCGCATTATCAAGATAGATTGCCATCTACCCTTTACACCGGCTTTCTATCGGATTATATCTGTTCCAGTTCTGTCTGACCTTTCGATACTTTATGTTGTCGCGGATTTTCGGATAAAAATCATTCCAGAAGAAGACTATAAGGTTTACAAGCGAAAGTCCGATTGTGAGTTTCCCCGAAAAATCAGCAAAAATAAACATTATCGCTAAAATAACTAAATCGGCGATTGCTATATATTTAATCTTAACCGGGATTAAGAAGAGTATATATATAGGATATTTGGGATACAAAATCGCAAATGCAAGGAAGAGGGTTAAGTTAAGTGCGGTTATGTCGGTGTAACCGGCTATAAAACCGCTGATGATTGCAAATATTACGCCCATAAAATAGTATACATTAAAACAGAATCCGCCCCATGTGTCTTCAAGCGCTTTTCCTATCATGTAATAAAGGGACATGAAGAATACCATAACAATCGGGTTTATAACGGGCGGTACTATTATAAAAGATACCACTCGCCAAACTTGTCCGGCAAGTATAAGCGATCGATCGAAGGTTAAGTACTGTGATATGCTGCCGTATTGGTTTTGGAATATATAATCTGCCGCAAATATCGCAATCTGTCCGATAATTATATAAAGCATCAGATTCGGGATATAGTATCTGCCGTATTTGTATGAAAGTCTGTGAAGCAATTTTAACAAAACATACCTCCGAAAATTTTAACATATAAATATAGTATACTACAACTTCAAATAAAAAGCAATAGTTTTTTATAAAAATTTCTATTTATACATATTTTAAAAACACGTTTCATAAAATTACTTAGCAAGGAAGTCAGATGTTTATGACTTCTGTACAAGGGAGGATTTTACAGTGGATTTGAAGCTCAACAGAGAAGAGATAGTATCTTCGGAGGTTATCTTCTCGGAAACACAGGAGCAGGCAGTCGAACTCGATTATGTTCTGCCCGATTATTATCCGGAGATTTTTAAAATCATTAAGTGTATTGCTAAGCCGGTTATAATCTCATACAGCATTTCAGGATCAAAACTGACTTACGAAATGTCTGTTTGTATTAAAGTTCTTTATTGTTCCGATGCAAGCAAATGTACACAGGTAATCGATCAGAAGCTATCCTACACAAAATCGGCAGAACTCGGAAAGGTGCCTGAAAACCCGAAGGTTACCATTGAAGCAAAGACAGATTACATAAACTGCAGAGCGGTAAACCAGCGGCGTATTGACGTTCGCGGTGCCGTAAGTATTAAAATCAAGGTATGTGATCTTGTTAAGCAGACAGCTGTATGCGATGCTTTCGGCAGCAATATTCAACTCAAGAAAACGCCGATTACATATCCCGTAAATAGGCTTTATACAACAAAACGCAGTTCGGTTTCCGATAACTGTGAACTCGGTGCTAAGCCGCCGATTGTGAATATTTTACGCGCCGACGCCGTAGCTTCCGAGCCGGACAAGAAGGTTATTGCCAATAAGCTTGTTGCAAAGGGTGATGCTAACGTAAATATGCTTTACACCTGTCAAAAGGACGGTGTTGACAGCGTTGATAACGTACAGTTTTCGATGCCCTATTCACAGATTATCGACCTTGACGGAATTGACGACAGATATGATGTCAGCGTTGATGCAGAGGTGCTTTCCACCGATATTTCACCCACCACCGATTCGGAAGGGAATGCTAACTCAGCTGAAGTCAGTCTCGCTCTGATTTTGACAGTTTCAGCTTTCAGAATTGCTACCGTCGATGTTGTAACCGACGAATATTCAACAGCTTTTGAAACTGCAGACCAAAAGAATGACATAAAGGTTGAGCTTCTGCCTCAAAATATCAACTCAACAGCTCTGATTAAATCGACACTTGAGTATTCGGAAGAAAACCTTGAAAATGTATATGATGTATGGACAAATCTGTCTAACAACAACGTTAAAATTGATTTTGAAAACAGCAGAATCATAGTCACAGGCGACCTTATCTTTACTGCTCTTGCCAAAAATGCCGAAGGTATCACCGTTGTAATCGAAAAAGATGAACCTTTTGAAGCTTATGTTCCGGTTGAAAGCCTTACCGAATACGCTACCGCGGACATAAAAGTAATTCCTGTTTCCTGCTCCTATAACCTTGCATCCGGCAATACCATCGATGCAAAAGCTGAAATAAGGATTACCGGAACTCTCAATAATGCAGAAATTGTGCCTGTTGTAACCGATATTACCGTTGATGAAGAGAATCCCCGTGACAAGGGCGGCGACTATGCACTTAAACTGTATTTTTCAGACGAGGGCGAAGACCTTTGGGAGATTGCCAAGAGATACGGCACCTCTGTTGATGCCATAATCGGTGAAAATGACCTTGACCTAAACAATATCCCGAGCGGTATGCTGCTTATTCCTATTTTATAGCAAATACGGAGGAAAAACTGATGAAAAACGATCTTTACAGCGATATTGCGGCACGCTCGGGCGGCGATATATACATTGGTGTCGTCGGTCCTGTGCGAACCGGGAAGTCTACATTCATTCAAAAGTTCATGGAGAACCTTGTTATTCCCAATATCTCAAACGAATATCAAAAAGAACGTGCAACCGATGAACTCCCGCAATCTGCGGCAGGGAAAACGATAATGACCACCGAACCTAAGTTCATTCCCGAACAGGCTGCAGAGGTTAATTTGGGTGAAAAAGCAAGAGCTAACGTTCGTCTTATCGACTGTGTCGGATATATCGTTCCGTCAGCGATAGGATACGTTGAAAACGAGATGCCCAGAATGGTCAAAACACCTTGGTATGACGAAGAGATTCCGTTTGCAATGGCGGCAGAACTCGGTACGCAAAAGGTTATCAACGATCATTCCACAATCGGACTTGTAGTCACCTCAGACGGCTCTATTTCAGATATCCCCAAAGAGGAGTACGAAGCCGCTACCGATAGGGTTGTAAGCGAGCTTGAAGCGATTGGTAAACCCTACATCGTGCTTTACAACACCGTTGATCCGACATCGGAAGCTGTCGGCGAAAATGCGGCGGCTCTATCTGCAAGATATGCATCACCGGTTATACCCGTTAACTGTCTTGATCTTAACGAAATCGATATCAACAATATCTTAGAGCAGGTGCTCTATAGCTTCCCAGTGAAAGAAATCAATATCAGTATGCCTAAATGGGTAACAGGTTTATCCAAGGGGCATTGGCTTAAATCAAATATCTTTGAGACAATCAGAAATGCTGCTTCTGAGCTTTCTAAGGTTCGCGATATCGGTGCACTTGCCGAAAACATCGACGGCAATGAATTTGTAAACTCCGCTTCAGTATCCGACATAGACCTCGGAAAGGGGAGCGCAACAGTCGGAATCGACCTTAAAAACAACCTTTTCTATAAAGTTTTGGGTGAAGAAACGGGCATCGAAAACCTTTCCGAAAGCGATTTGATGCCGCTTCTCAAAGACCTGACTTCTGTCAAGAAAAAATTTCAGAAGATTCAGAATGCACTTGAAGAGGTTGAGGCAACAGGGTATGGTATCGTTATGCCCACTCTGGAAGAACTCCAGCTTGAAGAGCCGGAGATTGTCAAACAGGGCGGCAAATACGGTATTCGCCTTCGCGCATCCGCTCCGTCTATACACCTCATGAAAGCGGATATTGAAACTGAGGTCAGCCCGATTGTAGGTTCGGAAAAACAGTCCGAAGAGCTTGTTATGTATCTGCTTCGCGAGTTCGAAGAAAGCCCGCAGAAGATATGGCAATCAAACATTTTCGGTAAATCACTTCATGAGCTTGTCAATGAAGGACTTCAAAACAAGCTTCACAAAATGCCTACCGAAGCACGGATGAAGATTCAGGAAACTCTTGAGCGAATTATTAACGAAGGATGCGGCGGTCTAATCTGCTTTATTCTGTAAAACTCCTCCTCTGTAACGTAAACGCCGTCAGGTATAGTCTGACGGCGTTTGCATTCTATCTGATTACCTTTACTGTGAAATTTTTTTCTGTTTTTGTGTGATTGATGTTTACTTCACCGTTTTTTATTGTTGCTGTTAAGGTAAATACCTTTTCACCTGCAAGGTCATATATGTCCGTCGTTATGGTGGTATTATCTTTTGGTTGATAGATTATAAACTCTGTCCCTTCAAGGTAATCATATTCAAAATTGCCTTCAAATTTACCGAATGGAATTATCGAATTTGGTTTTGCTGCGAGCGGCAAACTGAAATAATCATAGTTTTTATTATAGTATCTGCCGCCGTCGAATGTCTCACCTGAAATTATGTCTGTCCATATGCCGCAATCGGGAAGATAAAACTCTGCATTACCGTCTTCATTAAATATCGGTGCGACAAGCAGATTATCTCCAAACAAATACTCTGTATCTATATTTTTGCATACAGGGTCGGAGAAATCAAACACTAAAGCTCTCATCATCGGTATACCTGTTTTTGACGTTTTCACCGCCTGTGCCCAAATATACGGCATGAGTTTACCTTTAAGATTGGTGAAAAAGCGCAGAACTTCAACCGCTTCTTCGTCAAAAAGCCATGGAACACGATAGGATGAATTACCGTGAAGCCTTGAATGGGTCGAGAGAAGTCCGAATGCAGACCATCGTTTATATATATCGGGTGTTGCGGTCGCTTCAAAACCGCTTATATCATGTGAGTAGAATCCGAAACCCGAAGCGCAGAGCGAAAGCCCTCCGCGGAGAGTTTCAGCCATTGACGAATATTCGGCTGTACAGTCACCGCCCCAATGAACAGGGAACTTCTGCCCGCCGACCGTCGCCGAACGCGCAAAGAGACAGGCATTACCCTCTCCGTAAACCTCAACAAGCAGATCATATACACACTTGTTATATAGATATGTATAGTAGTTATGCATTGACATGGGTTCGGCATTATTAAAGTAGGTTACATCTGTAGGTATACGTTCGCCGAAGTCAGTTTTAAAGCTGTCTATTCCCATTTCACACAGTATACGAAGCTTTGATTTATACCACTCACAGGCATCCGGATTGGTGAAATCAACAATAGCCATACCCGGTTGCCACATATCGCATTGGAACACGCTGCCGTCAAGATTTTTAAGAAGATAATCTGCTTTTAGGGCATCGTTGAAAAGAGCACTTTTTTGAGCAATATACGGGTTAATCCAAACACAGATTTTTAACCCCCTGTCTTTTAGTCTCGCGAGCATTGCGGCAGGTTCAGGGAACTGACGTCTGTTAAACTCAAAGTTACACCATTCAAATTCTTTCATCCAAAAGCAGTCAAAATGGAATACCGAAAGCGGGATTTTCCGCTCCGCCATACCATCAATAAAGCTTGTAACTGTCTCTTCGTCATATTTTGTAACAAAGGAGGTGGTGAGCCATAACCCGAAACTGTAAGCAGGGGGGAGTGTCGGTTTACCGGTTAGGTTAGTATAGTTTTCAAGCACAGAATGAAGCGCGGGTTTATCAGAGTCGTCACCTCCGATAAAAAAGTACTCTAAATTCTCGTCAGGGACTGTGAAAGAAACCTTTGAAACTGTATCGGAAGCAACTTCAAACGAGACCTTGTCAGAGGAATTAACAAAAACGCCGTAACCATTAGACGATATATAGAAGGGGATTGATTTATAGGACTGTTCAGAACAGGTTCCGCCGTCGCCGTTCCAGATTTCAACGCTCTGTCCGTTTTTGGTGAAAGTAGTGAACTTTTCACCGAATCCGTAAATTTTCTCACCGACAGACAGATTCAACTGGTCACGCATAAATGTTCTTATCTCTGTTTCGGGATAACTCCAGAAGCGCATAATATTCGCGGCGCTCTTTTCGGTATAATATCGAGAGCTGTTTTTGGTAATATAAGAAAGTGATCTCCAACCGCTCCCGGTCAAAATCTTTTCACCTCGTGTGAAAGATGTTTTCCAGTCATTTTTGCTGATTTTGAATACTGTAGAGCCGGAGATAATTTTAAAGCAGTCTTCATCTTCGATTATTTCAGGTGTAAACCCCGTATCTTCATTAAGTTCAAATTTGGGTTTATTATCAATTCCGCCTTTAAAATGCACCGCCGAAACCTTGATAACATCTTTCATTGTCGATGTATATGTAACTTCGATAATAGGTCCCCCGAGTGTCATACCGCGGTTATTAATCTTCTGACAAACCGCCGTTACCTTCAAACCGTTTTCAATACGTGATATTTCATATGCATCAACAGCATAATTAACGTCAAATCCGTTTCGTGAAAGCCAAAAACCATCCGAAAATTTCATATAATAACCTCGCGTGTAATCGTTTACGTATATTTTAATATAAATTCTGATTATATTCAATAAGGTTTTATTAAATTTACAAATTCTTAATATATGAACAAGTATAAAATGTATTGTAATTATTCTTGAAATGTGTTATACTTATATATATCTATGTTTAAAGGTAATTGAAGAAAATGCCAAATGAAAAGTTTATAAAGCTCACCGAGCGAATTAAAACAGATAAAACAAATGGGATAAAGGCAACAGAAGCATTTTTGAAAACGAAAAATGATTTATCGGCACTTGAACTGACTGTCCTTTATGCTGAGCTTATCTCGTTTTATTCGCTTGCGAAAAACTTTCCGCGTATTATTAATCTTTACGAACAGTACATGAAACAGAAGATTTCAGGTGATTTTTCAAATAATATTGATATAACATGCAGCGTAGGGATTGCTTATGCGAAAAATAACGACATAAAAAAGGCAGTTGTCTTTCTTGATAGGTATGAAGATTTAATTGCACTTTATAAAGAAAATAGATATAATTTTGAAGACGAAACTTACCGTAAACCGATTTTTGTCGATGATTATGAAACTGCGGTGCTCGAAATCCTTATTTTCGCAAATTTAGAATTAAATCGCGGAGAAGAAGCATTAAAGGCTTATTATCGCAGAAAACATATCGTAAAACCCGATTGGGATGAAACGATGCTGACAATCGGTATGATCGTTAAAAACGAGAGCAAAATTTTAGGAAAGTGTCTGGAAGCCTTATCAAATCTGCGCAAAAATGTAAAATGTGAGCTTATTGTCGTTGATACCGGGTCTAATGACAACACAGTTGAGATTGCCCGAAAGTATGCCGATGAGGTCAGGTTCTTTGAATGGAACGGCGACTTTTCAGATGCTCGAAACGAGTCTTTGCGCGCTGCAAAGGG
>JAISIC010000049.1 GCA_031262225.1 Ruminococcus sp.
CGAGCCGGAGGCACAGCCCGACCGCAAACAACAGCAGCAAAAGCCGGAGCCCAAGCCCGAACCCAAACAGGAAGCTCCCAAAAAGCAGCAAAACGGCGGCGGCGGCAAGCCTGCATCTAAATTCGGTTTTGATCTAAGCGAGCTTGAGAGCCTCTCAAAACTCGTTGAAGGATCCGCAGGCAATGACAGCTACTAAAGGTGCGGAGTTAGAGGGATACAATGAGGGGGATAGTGTGAGGAACGCGATTTCTCTCGATAGTTCGGAGCTTCGCGAAAAGGCTCAAACACTTCGTGCCGGTATGAAGGTGCTCCTATCGGGAACAGTTTATACCGCTCGAGATACCGCTCACAAACGATTCCTTGAGCTTATTAATTCGGGCGAGAGTCTCCCGTTCCCTCTTGATGGTGCCGCTATCTACTACGCAGGTCCCACACCGGCAAAGCCCGGAAAGCCGATCGGAAGTTGCGGTCCCACCACCTCAGGGCGTATGGACGGCTTTGCTCCGACCCTCTTGAACCTCGGTCTTTCGGCTATGATAGGTAAAGGCGAGCGTAACGCGGCTGTAAAAGAGGCGATAAAGAAAAACGGTGCGGTATATTTTGCCGCAATCGGCGGTGCAGGTGCACTTGCCGCCGCGTCGATAACCTCTTCGGAAGTAATAGCTTTCCCGGAACTGGGTTGCGAATCGGTCAAACGCCTTGTTTTCAAAGATTTTCCGCTGATTGTCGCGATAGACAGTCACGGCGGCGATATCTTCGACAGATAGTACTATATAAATAGTAACGAGATGATTTACTTAACGTGTAATCATCTCGTTTTCATTTTGTAATTTTTAATGGTATACAATTTAATTATATTAACATAAATAAAATTGATTATCAGAAGTTACTAAAAAATTAGTAAATGTTTTGGTTAAAATTTCTCTTGACATGACGGCAAAAATACTATATAATGAATTTAATGAATGTACAAACACAAGATGTTGTGTTTTTGGATAAGATAGAGGTAACAAAATGATTACAGAAATCAGAAAAAGAGATAATCGGACAGCGGCATTTAACCCCGAAAAAATAGCACAAGCTATCTATAAAGCGGCACTTTCTGTCGGCGGTTCAATCTATAACGAAGCTTTAATCCTCACAAAAGAGGTTTGCCGCTTCATTGAACAGCAGTTCGGCGACAATATGCCGACCGTCGAAGAGGTTCAGGATATTGTCGAAAAGGTTTTGATTGAGTCGGGGCACGCGAAAACCGCGAAGTCCTATATCCTTTATCGTGCCTCAAGAACCCGCACACGCGAAATGAACACCAAGCTGATGAAGATTTATGAGGACCTCACCTTCAAACCCGCCGAAGGTTCCGATATGAAACGTGAAAACGCGAACATTAACGGCGACACCGCGATGGGAACGATGCTCAAATACGGCTCCGAGGGTGCTAAGCACTTCTATCAGATGTATGTGCTTGACCCCAAACATGAAAAGGCACACCTTGAGGGTGACATTCAGATTCACGATTTGGATTATTACGGCTTCACCACCACCTGCACACAGATCGACCTCATCAAGCTTTTTGCCGACGGCTTTTCGACCGGGCACGGTTATCTTCGTGAACCCAACGATATCTACAGCTATTCGGCGCTTGCCTGCATAGCGATTCAATCTAATCAGAACGACCAGCACGGCGGACAGTCGGTGCCTAACTTCGAGTATGCAATGGCAGAGGGTGTCAAGAAGACATATCGTAAGAAATACACATATAATATCGCCCGCTATCTTGAGATGGAAGAGATTTGCGAGGACGGCAAGCCCGATGCAGATCGCATTGCTGCGGAGGTTTACGAAGAAACGGGACTTGTTCCTATTTTAGCCGGAGATAACGGCTATGCCGAGGCTGAAAAGGCAAAGCTCCTGCTTTTGACCGATGAAAAAACGGCGACTAAGATACAAAAATACGCCCACATCAACAGCGTTAAGGAGACCGACCGTGCTACCTATCAGGCGATGGAAGCGCTGATTCACAATCTCAACACCATGAACAGCCGTGCCGGTGCACAGGTTCCGTTTTCTTCCATAAACTATGGGCTTGACATCTCCCCCGAGGGACGGATGGTTATTAAAAATGTCCTGCTTGCTCAAGAAGCGGGCTTGGGCAACGGCGAAACGCCGATCTTCCCGATTCATATCTTCAAGATTAAAGAGGGAATAAACTTCAACCCCGAAGACCCGAGCTATGACCTTTTCAAGCTTGCTTGCAGGGTTTCCGCGAAGCGTCTCTTCCCGAACTTCTCGTTCCAAGATGCTCCCTTTAACCTTAAATATTATAAACCCGGCGACTACAACACGGAAATCGCATACATGGGTTGCCGTACGAGGGTTATCGGCAATGCTTACGATCCGACCCGCGAAATCGTTGCAGGACGCGGCAACTTAAGTTTCTCCTCCGTGAACCTCCCGCGTCTGGGTATCGAAGCAAAGGGTGATATGGACAAATTCTGGGCGTCGCTTGATGAGATGATGGACCTTGTTATCGACCAGCTCAACCACCGTTTCCGCCTCCAGATGCAAAAGAAGGTTTATAACTTCCCGTTTTTAATGGGGCAGGGTGTTTGGATTGACTCCGAGAAGCTCGGGCATGAGGACAGCGTTGAAGAGATTCTCAAGCACGGCACCCTCTCGATGGGATTTATCGGGCTTGCGGAGTGTCTTGTGGCACTCACCGGCAAACACCACGGCGAGTCGGAAGCTTCAAGAGAGTTGGGGCTTGAAATCGTTCGCCGTATGCGGGCAAGGGTTGACAGAGAAACTGCCGAAACACACCTCAACTACACCCTTATCGCAACCCCTGCCGAAGGTCTTTCCGGGCGTTTTGTGCGGCTTGATAACGAAAAATACGGAAATATTACCGGTATAACCGATCGCGATTATTATACCAATTCGTTCCATATTCCTGTTTATTTCCCGATAAGTGCGTTTGACAAGATAAAGATTGAAGCGCCCTATCACGAGCTTACAAACGCCGGGCACATCAGCTATATCGAGCTTGACGGCGACCCGATCAAGAACTTAGATGCCTTTGAAAAGGTAGTTCGCTGCATGAAGGAGTCGGGCATAGGTTATGGGGCTATAAACCATCCTGTTGACCGTGACCCTGTCTGCGGCTACACGGGGATTTTAGGCGACGTTTGCCCGCACTGCGGACGCACCGAAAAGGACGGCAAGCCCAAATTCGTCCGCATCCGCCGCATAACCGGCTATCTTGTGGACAACATGGAACGCTGGAACAACGCAAAACGCGCCGAGGAACACGACCGCGTTAAGCACGGGGTATAAAAATATGCCTGAGACAAAACCGGAAACAATCGAACGCACCATAAAAAAACTCAAGATAATCGGCATACCGGCAGTTATCCTCGTTATTGCTCTGCTAATCGGGGCGTATTTCCTTGTGAAATATATCTCCCCCATTGAGCCGGACGTCGGATTTCATTTTGAAGAGGAAATAATAACCCTCTTGGACTACTACGACGACCCTAACTCTTCACTCAGTCCATATGTCGATTCAGATTGCACGATGTATGATGAAAACACCTTTTATGCTATTGACGATAATACTATCATCAAGATTGACGCGAATAAAAAGCAGGTTGTCGGCAGATCAAAGACCTTTCATATAGAAGAATACGTTAATAATATTATCGTTTTAGATGACGGAAATATTGCAGTTGATGTCAATAATGGGATTGCTGTTAATAATAGCTATAATTACCTGCGAAAATTCACGCCCGATTTGCAGCCGATAGGTGATTTCATTATTCCGGAGGAACTGGGCAATCTGCGTTTCAACGCATATATTGACGGAATTTTTTACGAAGTTAAGAGTGATACCGATATTGACGAACACTATATTTACACCATTGACGAAAACATGAACATATTGACAAAAGAAGCTGTTAATATCGATTTTTTACAAAATTATGAAATGGCTTATGCTACAGCTTTTAAAAGTGCAGACGGTAAGCCGGCTTTATACTGGCATATGAGATCAACCGACCCCGATGACCCGAAACAATCGCTTACCGATTCGGGAGGATATCACTATAAAAATTACATAACATCGTTTGAAGCAAAGCCGTCTGTGATAATCAGACTGCCGCAAAGAAATGAATCAGATAACTATTTTTATGCTTCGACAGGTGATGATGAGTATCCGATCTATGTGGATTTTATGAATACCGACCTGCTCTTTTATGCGGTTTTCAGAGAGGATATTCTCGGCCGCGGTTTATTGGGTGTGAAATGGGATGGCACAACAGAGAAAATCCTTGTCACAAACGATGAAGATATAGAAAAAGGAACCAGACCAAATTATCGAACATTGTTATTTTTATTCGGTTCCCATGTTCTTGACGGTGATATCTATTCATATGAGGTTGAAAGCGGCGGCACGAACGACGACGGAACCAAATACGGACCGAGACTGATTCTGCGGAAGCTGATTAGGGTTTATGACTAAAATCGGAGTGTGAAGGGAATAACATATATGAAAAAACGCATTACTGTCGTGCTCGCCGGTGTTTGCTTGTCGGCGGTCATTACAGGTGCGTTTTTTCTGTTTCTTCACTTATTGGCGAACAGAAGCTTTCATTTTGAGCAGAAAGAACAGGTTATCCTCGACCTTTCCGATGACACACGGACAGAGCATATTATTTCCGCACAGCCGTGGAGTTTCGCAGGTGAGCAGTACGTTATCTTTCTACTCGACAGAAAGCTTGTTAAAGTTGATATTAAAACTGGTGAAATAATCGCCTCGTCTGAGCCTTTTGAGGAGTATGAAGATATTAACAGAATTATAGAGCTTGAGGGCGGCGACATTGTAGTTTCGATAGACAGCATGCGTTATCCCCATGACAGCATGAGCGCAGTAACAGACAGCTATTATTGTAAATTCACACCCGATCTTAAACTTATTGATGAAATCCCGATTCCTTATAATTTCTCTTTGTCACACGCAACTTATGACGGCAAATTCTATCTTTGCGGATACAGGGTTGTCACCGATGAAAACCCGACCTTAATAACCTTTGACGAAGATATGAATATACTTTCCGAGGAGAAAACGAGATTCGTAAGCGATTACGATATTTATACTTTCTTTGCATACATCAGCGGCGATGGTAAACCTTTTGCACATTGGATTTCAAAGACAGGAGAAACAGAATACAAGCATTATATAACCGCTTTTGAGCCGAATCCGTCTGAAATAATTGAACTTCCGACCCACGGCAACAGCTATTTTTACAGGGATATTGCATCCGGCGGTTTCGAGTATCCTATTTACATAAATTACACTGCGGAGATACAAAGCTCCGATTCGGAAGACTATGATATTATCGCCGGTGTTATGGGCGTAAGATGGGACGGAACAATTAAAGACATTCCCATTACAGATAATTCCGGAAATAACGTCAGCTTTACTGTTTTTCCTATCGGCGGTGTGCAAACTCGTGACGGAAACATATATATGCTTGAAAATATCGATGATGTAGTAATATTGGAAAAACTTGAAAAAGTCTACGACTAAAACAAATCGGGAAGCTCATCGCTTCCCGATTTTTTATTGAAAAAACTGATTATATTTTATCTCCCGCGAGAGCATCGTCTTCTCACCATGCCCGGGGCAGAGGGTGTATTCGCCGCTCCCGAAGGTGTTAATAAACCTTTGCAGAGATCTCTCCATGTCGAGAGGCTTACTGTTCGGGAAGGATGTGTTCCCGATTGAGCTTTTGAAGATGAAATCACCGGTGAAGATCATGCTCCCCATGGCGATGCAGATGCATCCCGGGGTGTGCCCGGGGGCGTGGAAAATCTGATATGTTATGTCTGCAATCGTCAAGCTGCTGCCGTCATGAAGCGGCGTTACAGATCCTGTGTAGACAGGGAATGTGCTCGGGAGATATGCAAGCCCTGCAAGGTTCATACTTGTGTCGCGAAGCATGGAAGTTTCCGCCTCGTGCATATAAACCTTCGCACCGCTATACTTTTCAATCGCCTTAAGCCCGAAGATATGGTCAAAATGCCCGTGGGTGAGGATCACAGCGGTGAGCTTCTTTCCGTTGTTGGTTATCTTCTTTACAACATCAACCGCCTGCTCGGGAGCATCAATGAGTACACATTCGCCGTTTCGCTCAATAAGATATGCATTGCATTCGCCGTCACGAGCGGCAGGAATCATCGAAACATTAACTTCCATAATACCACACCTCGTCTATGTGAACAGCTTCTTTATCTTATCAAAGAAGGAACTGCGTTTCTGATAGTTTTGAAGTGTCAAAGATTCGTCAAAATCGCGAAGCTTTTCCTTCTGTTTTGCGGTAAGTTTTTGGGGTATCTCAACAACGATATGAACATAGTGATCCCCATAGTCGTTGCGACCCAGCTTCTTCACACCCTTGCCCTTGAGACGGAATACAGTTCCGCCCTGTGTGCCTTCGGGAACGGTGTATTTTACGTTTCCGTCGATGGTCGGGACGGTCAGCTCATCGCCAAGCACCGCTTGTGTGTAGGTAATCGGGAAATCGCTGTGAATATCAAATCCGTCACGCTCGAAGATATCATCGGGGCGTATGTTTACGCGGATATGAAGGTCCCCGTACGGACCGCCGTTCGCACCGACTGCACCCTGACCCGAAAGCTGTATATTCTGACCGTTTGAGATACCGGCAGGGATATCAACGGACAGATTCTTGGAAGCATTAACACGTCCCACACCGCCGCAGCGTTTGCAGGGGTCGGAGATAACCTTGCCCTTGCCGCCGCACTTCGGGCAGACCGATTCTTGCGATATGACGCCGAAGGGCGTTCTCTGGGTAGTCTTAACAGAGCCGGAACCGCCGCAATCGGGGCAGGCTGAAACGTTGCTTCCCGGAGCGGCACCCGAACCGTTACATTCCGGGCACTTTTCGGGGCGATTATATGAAATCTCAACCTTTTTGCCGTGACAGGCTTCCAAAAAGTCGATAGTAATGCTTGCCTGGATATCTTGACCGCGTCGGGGTGCAGTTGCGCTCCTGCTTCGCGATGACGACGAGAATCCCCCGCCGAAAAAGCTTGAAAAAAGGTCGCTGAGGTCGTCAACACCCATGCCGCCCATTCCTGAAAATCCGCCGGAGAAACCACCGAAGCCGCTACCTCCGCCGTATGAAGGGTCGATTCCGGCATGACCGAACTGGTCATATCGAGATTTTTTTTCGGGCGTGGAAAGAACCTCGTAAGCTTCATTAACCTCCTTCATATTATCCTCAGCGGTTTTGTCGCCGGGGTTAAGGTCGGGATGGTATTTTTTTGCAAGCTTACGATAAGCCTTTTTTATTTCATCGTCCGAGGCAGTCTTTGTTATGCCTAAGACTTCGTAAAAATCACGTTTATTATTATCAGCCATGAGAGCTTTCGCTCCCTTCTAAACTAAGTATTTTACACATTTTAGGGAAAGACGGATCTTTCCCTAAAGCGTGTAGTGTAGGATTATTTTTTCATGGGTAATTCTTTTATAGAGGTTAATTCCAATATCGCAAGTGTATTATACTCGTCAGCCGCCATGTCCACTAAGAAATTATACGCTTCTATGTTGTCGGGGAACTTGTATCCAAAGATTTCTATTTTGTCTAAGAGGCGGTTATAGCTGTTAAGAAGCATATACGCTGTCATGTCGAAGTCATCCAAATCTTATACCTCTTTAAAATCTGCATCAACAAAGCCTTCGCCGTTATCGTTGCCGCCACCGTTGTTGCCTTCATCTGCCGGTCCGTAGTTTAAGGGTGTCCCATCATCGGGTGCACCGGCTTCGGGTCCTGCTGCCTGGTAGATTCGCTGTGAAACTTCGTAGAATGCCTTTTGAAGCTCTTCGGTCTTTGCTGTTATGTCTGCAACACTTCCGGATTCTTTCACTGCCTTGAGCTCATCAACCTTAGACTGAATATTGCTCTTTTCGGCTTCGGTAACCTTGTCGCCGAGGTCGGTGAGTGACTTTTCGCATTGGAAGATAAGATTATCGGCGTTGTTCTTCGCATCAACCTCTTCCTTGCGCTTCTTGTCTTCGTCAGCAAACTTCGCCGCTTCGTCAACAGCCTTTTGAATATCATCCTTTGACATATTCGTCGAGGATGTGATGGAGATGTGCTGTGCCTTACCGGTGCCCTTGTCGGTCGCGGTTACATTCACGATGCCGTTTGCATCGATATCGAAGGTAACTTCAATCTGCGGGATTCCGCGGGGAGCGGGAGCGATACCGTCAAGACGGAACATTCCGAGCTGTTTGTTATCCTTTGCAA
This sequence comes from Ruminococcus sp., assembly GCA_031262225.1. Classification (GTDB taxonomy): domain Bacteria; phylum Bacillota; class Clostridia; order Oscillospirales; family Ruminococcaceae; genus JAISGY01. Next base: position 8,331 of record JAISIC010000049.1, read on the forward strand.
ACTCGCGTTCGCCCTGAAGTACATTAATATCAACAGCGGTCTGGCTGTCGGCATAGGTCGAGAAAATTTGTGACTTTTTGGAGGGAATTGTGGTATTTCGTTCGATCATCTTTGTGCAGACACCGCCCGCAGTCTCAATGCCCAGAGAAAGCGGAGTTACATCAAGGAGCAGGAGCCCTGTTACATCGCCTGTGAGCACGCCCGCTTGGATAGCCGCACCCATCGCAACACATTCGTCGGGATTGATGCCCTTGAACGGGTCTTTGCCCATGAAAGATTTAACTGCATCCTGTACAGCAGGGATTCTGGACGAGCCGCCGACCATGAGAACCTTTGAAATGTCGGTAGTTTTGAGCCCCGAGTCGGCGAGAGCCTGACGAACGGGTCCCATTGTGGAATCAACAAGGTCGCTTGTGAGCTCGTTGAACTTTGCGCGTGTGAGGGTCAAATCAAGGTGCTTGGGTCCTGTCGCATCCGCTGTGATATAGGGGATATTTATATTTGTTGTTGTGTTTTGGGAAAGGTTGATTTTTGCCGCCTCTGCCGCTTCTTTAACACGCTGCATAGCGAATTTATCGGTGTTAAGATCCATTCCCTCTGTCTTTTTGAACTCGGCAATCATCCAGTCCATAACGCGCTTGTCGAAGTCATCACCGCCCAGACGGTTGTTGCCCGCTGTTGCCTTAACCTCCTGCATACCGTCGCCCATTTCGATAATCGAAACGTCGAATGTGCCGCCGCCGAGGTCATAAACCATAACGGTTTGGTCTGCTTCCTTGTCAAGCCCGTATGAGAGAGCCGCCGCTGTGGGCTCGTTGATGATTCTCTTTACGGTGAGCCCTGCAATCTGCCCTGCGTCTTTTGTCGCCTGTCTCTGGCTGTCGGTGAAGTATGCGGGAACTGTGATTACCGCTTCGGTGATCTTTTCGCCCAGATACCCTTCGGCATCAGTCTTGAGCTTGCTGAGCACCATTGCAGAGATTTCTTGCGGTGTGTATTTTTTGTCGTCGATATCAACCTTGTAGTCGGAACCCATGTGACGCTTGATTGAAGCGATGGTTTTGTCGGGGTTTGAAACTGCCTGATGCTTTGCGGGCTTACCCACAAGGCGTTCGCCGTTTTTCGCAAATCCGACAACCGACGGGGTAGTCCTGTCACCCTCTGCGTTGGGGATAACGACAACTTCGCCGTTCTCCATAACCGATACGCATGAATTTGTAGTTCCTAAATCTATACCTATTACTTTTGCCATAATAAATCTCTCCTTTTATATAAATGTGATAATAAACTTTCTTTACGGGTTGGCAACAACCACAAGTGCAGGACGGATTACCTTGTCTTCAAATAAGTAGCCCTTTTGAAGCACCTCGCATACGGTGTTGTCGGGGAAGTTTTCATCTTCTCTGCTGTTTATAGCATTGTGGAAGTTCGGGTCAAAAGGCTTTCCTACCGCTTCAATCTCCGTCACACCGAGTTTTCTTATTACCGCTTCAAACTGTGAAGCTATCATCTCAACGCCTTTTTTATAATTAGCGTCGGAACATTCGGTGGAAAGTGCTCTTGAAAGGTTGTCGGTCACCGACAGTATCTCGGAAACGTCGGATGCCTTGGTGTTTGCGATCGCCTGCAGGCGGTCTTTGGAGCTTCTTTTACGGAAGTTATCATATTCCGCCGCCATTCGCAGGTAAACATCCTTTTGAAGTGCAAGTTCCTTTTGAAGTCTTTCTATCTCTGCTTGGAGTGCGTCGGTGTCGGAATCTCCGGTGTTTTCCTCGGATGCCATAGCCGCTTCCATATCCGCATCTTCAAGCTCTTCCATTGCCTCTGTCATTTCATCGTTTTGCATTCTTTCATCTCCGATCAGCTTAGTTCCATGTCATCCGAAAGTATGTCGGTTATTCTCCCTGTGAGGTATTCAATATACGGGATTACCTTTGAATAGTCGAGGCGAAGCGGACCCAAAAGCCCGATTGCTCCGGCATCGACGCCGTTTTTCTTGATTTTCGATGTGATAAGCCCGGTGTTTTGAACTATAGTTTCGCCCGATCCCCCGAGCACTATCTGCAGGTCACCGAAAGACTGATCCAAAAACTGTGCAAGTTCCGATTTATGGCTGATGAAATTCTCAACCGCTGCGCTGTCGATATCAGGTCTCATCAGCAGGTTTTTCTCGCCCTCAACCGCAACGCCGCTGTCGGCAAAATCGTCCGCAAGCTTCTTCACCTCTTCAAGGAGAGGTGTCATGGAGATCATGTAAGCACTCATTGCCGCGACAATCTTCTCAAACTTTTCAGGCGTAAGCTCGTCAAGCGATATGCCGTGGAGGTTTTCCGACATATAGTTTGTGAAGAATTTCAGCTGTTCGTCGGTCAGGTCAAATTCAAGCCTGCATACCTTGTTTTTCACCGCACCGTTTGAAGATATGAGCAGTATGACATACATCCGCTTGCCGGTCGGTACAACCTCAACCTTCGTTATAACCGAGAATTTCGGCACAAGGTCGCGGCGTATAACCGCACAGCGTGTAAGCTCTGCCAAAGCATGGGAAGCGTTTTCAAGGAGACTCTCCGCCGTCGGCTCTGCCGATTCGAGGTAGTCGTCAAGCACCGCTTTGTCTGCTTCGGTCAGCACATACTCCGGCATGAACTCGTCAATATAGAGCGAAAATGCCGTGTAGGTCGGGATTCTGCCCGCCGATGTGTGGGGCTGTTCAAGGTAGCCTAACTGTTCAAGAACCGCCATGTCGTTTCGGATCGTTGCCGCCGAAACACCAAGCCCCGAATCTGCAATAAGCTTGCTGCCGACAGGTTCGCCGGTTCTTATATATTCGGAGATAACGGTACCTAAAATCTTCTTTTTTCTTTCATCAAGCAATCTATCACCACCAGTGTTAGCACTCGCTCTTCTTGAGTGCTAATTATATTATACTCCATATTTATAAGTTGTCAAGTGTTTTTTAAAAATTTGTGAATATTGCACAAAACCACTATGTTATTCTGTAGAATTTTTAGAATGTTATTGACATTTATGAAAATAAGTGTTATAATGTATATGGACATTAATGCACGTTTTTGAGAGGATTATCACAAATGCTTGGAATAGTCAACGATGACGTAAAAAAACAAAATGATATCTTACAGCACAAGCTGCAAGTTGATGAAACTTATTTAGGTTTTGCCTTTGAAAGCCTTAATGCCGGGCTTTGGGAATATAATCCCGAAACAAAACTTTTGAGCCAAAGAAAAAAGCTTAACGGGCGTTTTTCCGAAGATAATCTTGATGTTCCGAACTACAGGGAATCCATGAAGGGATGGAGTTTGATTCACCCCGATGATATGGGCACATTTGACAGATATTGCGACAGCATGGATAACGGTGACGAAGAGTTTACATATGAACTTCGTATGATTACCGACAACTACACCTACAGATGGATTCGTTATGTCGGGCGTACTATATATAATGACGACGGAGGGGTTGCAGCTGTTGTCGGCGAAACACTTGACATTACCGACGAAAAAGAAGCGGCTGAGTCGATAATAAAACAAGCCAAGGAAGACAGCCTTACCCACGTTTATTCCAAAGAATACCTGCGTCTTTTGGTAAACGAGATTATCAAAACAGAGGGGATAAACGCCGAGCATCATCTTCTCATTATTGACATTGATGATTTTAAGCAGGTGAATCGTAAATACGGAAGACTTTACGGCGATAATGTGCTTGAAACTGTAGCGGGGGCACTTCAAACCTGTGTCGGTTCAAGGGATCATGTGGGGAGAATCGGCAGCGACGAGTTCGTGGTGTTCTGCCCGAATACAAACAGAGAAGAACAAGAGGCTCTTGCGAACAAGATTATCGGAACGATACGTACACTTAAATTCAAAAATGATATAGTTATTACCACAAGCATAGGCTCGTCTTCGTCACCGAATCACGGAAAAGATTTTGATTCGCTTTATAAAGCGGCTGATGTTGCGCTTTATCAGGCAAAGGTTATGGGAAAAGACTGTTTTTCCGTCTATTCCCGTGAAAACAGCTTCACGGGTTCAATTGGTGAAACAGCTCGTAAATCCGAGATAAGCAACAAAGAAGAGACCTTTTTTGCCGCCGAATCATTAGGTGACATTGAAAAACCGATCTTTGACTACTGCTTTAATATTGTAACCAAAGTTGAGGATTTCGATACCGCTCTTGACAAGATTTTCGACGAGACCGGGAAGTATTTCGAGCTTGACCGAATCTCTTTGACCGAAAAAAACACCATGGGGGAACTTGCGATATATCATAACTGGTATCGCGAGCAAAATCACTCTGAAAACCATTTTGCGGATATTTTAGCCGGACAGGCACTTCATTTTGATACCCTTGAAAGACGTTTTAGTAAAAGCGATTGCTTTATTTACAGATACGGCGGTCCCACCGATGAAATTACATCAATACCCAAGTTTGCCGAAAAGGAAAACCGCACATTCATTCAATTCCCGATTATTGAAGATGATGTCCTTATCGGTACTGTTACCTTTGAAGATAACACGACTGTAAGGGAATGGTCTGATAACGAGATTGCGACACTTTCATCTATATCGAAGATGGTAGTGAACATCGGCATAAGACATCGTTCTAAACTGCGTATTGCAAATGAAACGCTCTATACAGGGCGTGCCCTTGAAAACGAGCATCTGACCTACTATGTTGTTGACCCGAAAAGCTATGAGTTAAAGTACATAAGCACATATGCCAATGAGATTTTCCCGAATCTGAAAATAGGGGAAAAGTGTTACGCCGCAGCGATGGGAGCAAAAACTCCCTGTGATTTTTGCCCGAATAAACATTTTGAAAAAGACACCCGAAGTTTTTCTTTTGAAAGATATGACAAAGCACGCGATACGTGGTATTCGATAACCGCTTCCGAACTTATAACCTCCGATAATGAACTGCAATCGCTTGTGTGCTGGACCGACGTTACCGCTTTTTTGGAGCGTGTTTCCGCAACAGACAGGCTTACAGGCGTTTTGTCATATGAAAAATTTAAGACCGACTGCACCGTTTCTCTTCATGATAAGCAGTCTGATATGATTATAGCGTTTGCGGGAATCAGGCATTTTAACTTCATCAACGACCAGCTTGGATATGAAATCGGAGACGAGGTTCTCAAGATTTTCGCTTCCTGCTTTTCGGAAGCTCTATCCCCGGATGCCCCGAATGAGAAAATATGCCGAATCAAGGGTGACGACTTTGTTTTCATGCTTGATGACGACAAGCTCATTGACGTTGCCGACAGAATTAAAAACATAGTTTTAACAGTTGAAAAAACGACACGTCAAAAATTTCCTCAAATCAGCCTGGTTGTTAATTTCGGAACCTATCGCGTCAAGTCGGACGACTATGCGATAAGCAGATGCATTGACAAGGCAAATAGAGCAAAAAAGGCAGCCGAAGCAGTAACCGGTGCAGAGATTTGCATGATATATGACTTTGATGACAATCTCGGGAAGCAGGAGAGTGAAGCGGCACGTCTTGAGAGCATGATGTATGATGCGATAAATACCGGGCAATTCCATGTGTATGTTCAACCGAAGATTGACATAAAAAACGGTCAGATCGGCGGTGCGGAAGCTTTGATACGCTGGATTTTACCGGACGGGACTTTTATTCCGACATTCAAATTCATACCGCTTTTTGAAAAGAACGGCTTTATTGTCGAGATTGACAAATTTGTTTATCGCACACTCTTTGCGTATATAAGAAAATGGCTTGACGAGGGCAAAGAACCTGCCCTTATCTCTGTGAATGTTTCAAGGCTTCATCTTTTCGATGATTCCTTCCCCGACTACCTCAACTCGCTTGCCGATGAATATAACATACCGCGTAAATACGTTGAAGTCGAGATAACCGAAAGCGTGTTCTTTGATAACACCGAACGGCTCATCAAGATTATCACCGATCTCAGAAATAAAGGCTTCGTTATCTCAATGGACGATTTCGGAACGGGCTACAGCACTTTAAACCTTATGAAATCGCTTCCTATTGACATAGTGAAGATTGACAGCGGCTTCTTCCTTAATAACGAGATGGATAAAAAGAGCAAAGCGGTTATATCTTCTATTATTCATCTTTGTAAGAATTTGGATTTAAGGATAGTATGCGAGGGTATTGAGACCGGCGAGCAGGTTGAATATATAAAGATGCAGGACTGTGACTACGCTCAAGGCTTCTACTACTACAAACCGATGCCGATTGAAGAATTTGAAAAATTAGTATAAATAATGAGAATCAGATATAAAAAATGGGCACGTCCCGAACTTGCCGCCTGCCCCTACTACTATCAGGACGGGACTTCAAACAAAGGGTGTTGGCGTGAAAAATTCATTAAAAAATCAGCTCCGCTTTATGCGGAGCTTGGTTGCGGCAAGGGCGCATTTATCGCCGAAGCGGCGTTTATTCATCAGAATATTAACTTCATAGCCTGCGATATCAAGAGCGAAATGCTCGCCTACACCCGCCGCAAAGCGGTTAAGAGATTTGAAGAAGAGGGTTTACAACCCGCGAATTTAGTACTCTTAACACTCAATATTGAAAAGACAGAGACCGTTTTCGGTGAGGGCGAACTTGACAGGATCTATATTAATTTTTGTCCGCCCTGGAAACGCGAAAGTGACTATAAACACCGCCTGACCCATCCCAGACAGCTTTTGCAGTATATAAAGATATTAAAGCCGGGCGGCGAGATACACTTCAAAACCGACGATGACACGCTTTTTGAAGATTCGCTTGTCTACTTTGAAGAGTGCGGATTTATGATACTGCGAATAGAACGCGATCTTCACAGATCCTCATACACCGAAAATATCATAACCGAACACGAGAAGATGTTTTCGGAGGAGGGCAAGAAGATTAAATTCGGGATTTTTGTAAATACATAATTTGATGTTAAGGTTAATATAACTATTTTGTATATTGCAACAACTTGAAATTATCTTTCATATATGATAAAATTAAGATAGTACATATGAAAGAAGAATTAACATGATTATCGATGCACACGCACATATATTCCCCGATAAGATTGCCGTCAAGGCTTCAACTGCGGTGGGAACCTTTTATGAGCTCCCGATGAATTTTGACGGAACGGTCGCTTCACTCCTTCGCGAAGGCGATTCCTGCGGGATTGACAGATATATAGTTCATTCGGTTGCAACGAAGCCCGAACAGGTGGAAAGCATTACCGATTTTATTATTGAGAGCGTCAGGCAATACCCCGACAAGTTCATAGGTTTTGCGGCGATGCACCAAGACTATAAAGACAAGGCAGGGTTCATCGACAGGGTGATTGCGGCGGGGCTTAAGGGCGTGAAGATTCACCCCGATTTCCAAGAGGTTGCCCTTTCAGACAGCCGCCTTTGGGAGCTTTTTGAAATTATCGAAGGCAGACTTCCCATTCAAATCCACACCGGGGATTATCGCTATAAATGGTCTAACCCTGAATATGTGGTGAAAATCCTTGACCGATTTCCGAAGCTTGACCTCATCGGAGCACATTTCGGCGGCTGGTCGGAGTGGGATAAGGCGGCAGAACTTCTTGTCGGGAAAAGAATGTGGGTTGACTGCTCAAGCTCCTTCTATTCCATGTCCCCCCAAAAAGCTTATGACCTCATACAGGCTTTCGGAGCAGATCGAGTCCTTTTCGGAAGCGACTACCCTATGTGGAGCCCGAAAACAGAACTTGAGTTTTTTAATAAACTGCCGCTATCGGAAGCTGAACGGGAGCTTATTCTCCATAAAAATATTGAAAATCTTCTTGGTTTATAAAGCTTGACAAAAGCACGAGAATATACTATAATAATATCTATTAATAAATAACGGAGACGATAAAAATGCTTGAAATAAAAGTAACACGTACCCAAAACCCGAAGGAAAAGCCCGCACCGGGCACACCGCTCGGGTTCGGTAAAATTTTTACCGACCATATGTTTTTGATGAACTACGACACCGGCGAGGGTTGGCATGACGCAAGGATTGTTCCCTACGGTCCTCTCGCGCTTGACCCTGCTTCAATGTGCTTTCACTATGCCCAAGAAGTTTTCGAGGGGCTCAAAGCATATAAACGCGAAGACGGTAAAATCCAGCTTTTCCGCCCCGAAAAGAATATCGCAAGGCTCAACGTTTCAAACGACCGCCTTTGTATCCCCCTTGTTGACGAGCCGTTTTTAATCGAAGCGATAAAGACTTTGGTCTCGGTTGATGCCGACTGGATGCCTGACGGCGAGGGCGAATCACTCTATATCCGCCCGTTTATTATCGCCGTTGATGCGTTTGTGGGCGTTCACCCTGCACACCATCTCATCCTTGCGGTTATCCTCTCACCGTCCGGTGCTTACTACCCCAACGGCATTGAGCCTGTTAAGATATATGTTGAAAGCAAATATGTACGCTCTGTTGTGGGCGGAACGGGCTTCACCAAGGCGGCGGCAAACTACGCAATATCCCTCAAGGCACAGGATGAAGCCGAAAAGGAAGGTTATGTTCAGGTTTTATGGCTTGATGGCGTCGAACATAAATACATCGAAGAAGTCGGTGCTATGAACGTCTTTTTCGTTATCGGCGATGAGGTTGTTACTCCCGCACTCCTCGGCTCTGTTTTGGGCGGCATAACACGTATGTCATGCGTTGAGCTTTGCCGACAGATGGGTTACAAGGTTTCGGAACGCAGAATCACCATTGACGAAGTTATGGAAGCGGCGAATACAGGAACTCTTCGCGAGGCGTTCGGAACCGGCACTGCCGCTGTTATCTCCCCGATAGGCGAGCTTAAATACGGCGAAATCACAATCACGATAAACGACGGTAAGATCGGCGACATCAGTCGCAAGCTCTATGACACTCTCACCGGCATTCAATGGGGAAAGATCCCCGATGCAAACGGCTGGACAAACGTAATCGGAGAATGTTGCTGTAAATAATTACAAACATAACTGATAAAAAATCAACCAAATAATCAGAATAAATACCCCCTGAAAAGGTAAACTAATCTTGCTAAAAGGTTAGAATTTTCAGGGGGATTTTTTTATGAGCAAAAACGCAAAAAGGATTGCTACCTGTCTGCTTGCAGCGATAGT